>NZ_JALTON010000001.1 GCF_027000115.1 Thiohalobacter sp.
CGATCCGTGACCTGGCGCACCGCCTCGATCTTGAATTCGTCGGTATATCGCTTCCCACTCATGTCGACCTCCGTTACAGTTACATTGTAACGCTCGGAGGCGTCTACTAAACCCGGGGCGATTCACTGCATGCACCATATCGAGATATTCAATGAATCCGGCATGACCCTGTTTCTCCGATCCTAGTGAGCCCCTGAACTTAAATGAGGAATGAAGAATTTCTGGCACTGCATCTTTATTGTGCTTGTTCCAGATTACTTCATAAAACTTCCGTACTTGTTGTTTTTCATGGCTCATGATTTGTTTAAAACATAACAGTGGTTAGGCGGCCACAGGCCGCAAAACAAACACGGCCGCCAGCCGTCTATCATTCCTCGCGGCCTGCGTCTCTCTTCCCTTCAAACTCAAAACCTAGCCCACAACCCCTTGTCCGACAAGGACCTGGTCGATCATGTACAGCGAAGGACCAGGAATGCGCAGCTCAGGCCGGGTGTGATAGACGGCCTCACTCGGGCCGCCTGTCACCCAGTCGCTTTTAGTTGGGGCACAACAGGGAACCCTAGTTGTCGAACCGGAAGGCGGTGATCCGGCCAGGGGAGCGCGGCATTGCGTGAATCATGCTGCACCGCGGTTCTTCCGCTTGCGGGACACTTGCCGTCGTTGCCAGCCCGCGGGCCGGCAGCGAGGACAGGCCAGACATCAGGGTTGCATCGCCCGCTTGACGCTGAAGGCGCCGCGCAGGTCGCCGGCGCGGTAGCCGGTGGCGGCATCATGCGGATACTCGCGCGCCAGCACCGCGCGCACCGGGTCGGGGATGGCAGCGGGGTCGCCATGGCAGGTGAGGCACAGCGGCTGCACGCCGATGGCCTTCATGTAGCGGAACTGCGGGCCGGCCGGTTCCTCGACCACGGCATGGAACGCCATGTTCTTGAGCGGCTCGCCGGCCTGGCGGCGGCGCTCAAAGTCGGCCAGCACCTGCTGCTCCCAGGCATCGGGCGTGCCCAGCAGCGGGTTGCGCACCCGGGTGCCGACGCGGGTGATGCGCCAGCCGTGGCGGCGCGAGAGTTCGCTAGTGAGCGCCGGGGCGCGGTCGCGGCAGACCTCGATGGCGGCCGCCGGACCGCCGCTGGCCATGGCCTGCTGCATGGCCTGGCCGAGCGTGCGTGCGAGTTCGGCGACGACATTCTGCGCCTCGGCCGCGGGATCGGCATCGGCTTCCGCGGCCTGCACGACCGTCCCGGAAACCAGCAGAAGAAGCGCCGCAGCCACTGCCTGCGGGATACCCTCGCCACTGTCACCTGTCATGACCCACCTCCTTATCGCGAACGGTTGCCACTGACGGCAGTGTAGGACAAGCGCGGGCGGCGCTCAGCGGAAGTCCCGCGAGCGCACCACCAGTTCGCCCAGCAGCGGGCTGTAGTCGTACAGCCGACGGGCGATCAGGTGCAGCACCTCGCCCTCGCGCTGGATCTGGCCATACACCCCCAGCAGTCGCGCGCCGAGCAGCTCGCGGTGATGGCGTTCGGCGCACTGCGGCCAGATGACCACCTGGGTGGTGCCGCTCTCGTCCTCGAGGGTGACGAACACCACGTCGCTGTTCGCGCCCGGGCACTGGCGGCAGATGACCAGCCCGGCGGTCTGGGCGAAGCCGCCGTTGGGCAGGCCGCGCAGGCCCTCGGCATCGAACAGGTTCATCGCCAGCAGCCGCTCCCGGAGCACTGCGAGCGGGTGGCGGCCGAGGGTAAGGCCGGTGCTGGCATAGTCGGCGGCGATGTCCTCGCCCTCGCCCGGCGCGCGCAGCAGCGGCATGGCCTCGGGGATGCGTGCGCCGGCCAGCGCCGGCAGCGGCGCCTCCACCCCGGCGCAGTCCCAGCGGGCACGATGGCGATGGCCGGACAGGGCGCGCAGGGCACCGGCTGCGGCCAGCGCCCCGAGCGCGCCGCGATCCAGCCCGCTGCGTTCGGCCAGATCCTGCACGTCGGCGAAGTCGCCCGCCCGCCGGGCCGCGAGCAGGCGCCCGGCGGCGTCCTCGCCCAGCCCCTTGACCAGCCGCAGGCCGAGCCGCAGCGCGGGTAGTGCGTCCTCGCCGGCGGGCTCCAGGGTGCAGTCCCAGTCGCTGCGGTGCACTTCCACCGGCCGCACCTCGACACCGTGGCGGCGCGCGTCCTGCACCAGCTGTGCCGGCGCGTAGAAGCCCACGGGCTGGCTGTTCAGCAGCGCGGCGGCAAAGGCAGCCGGGTGGTGGCACTTGAGCCAGGCCGAGACATAGACCAGCAGCGCGAAGCTGGCGGCATGGGATTCGGGAAAGCCGTACTCGCCGAAGCCCAGCAACTGCCGGTAGATGCGCCGCGCGAAGTCCTCGGAATAGCCCCGCGCGCGCATGCCCTCGATCAGCCGGCGCTCGAAGGGTTCCAGCCCGCCCTTGCGCCGCCAGGCCGCCATGGCGCGGCGCAGGCGGTCGGCCTCGCCGCCCGAGAAGCCCGCGGCGACCATGGCCAGCTTGATGACCTGTTCCTGGAAGATGGGCACGCCCAGGGTGCGCTCCAGCACGCCGCGCACCGCCTCGCTGGGATACTCGACCGGCTCCAGGCCCTGCCGCCGGCGCAGGTAGGGATGCACCATGTCGCCCTGGATGGGACCGGGCCGCACCAGCGCGACCTCGATCACCAAGTCATAGAAGCAGGCGGGCTTCAGCCGCGGCAGCATGGCCATCTGCGCGCGCGACTCGATCTGGAACACGCCCACGGTGTCGGCCTGCTGGATCATGCGGTACACCGCCGGGTCCTCGGCGGGGATGCCGGCCATGTCCAGGCGGCGGCCGGAATGGTCCTCGATGAGATCGAAGCAGCGGCGAATGGCGCTGAGCATGCCCAGCGCCAGCACGTCCACCTTGAGCAGGCCAAGGGCGTCGAGATCGTCCTTGTCCCACTGGATGACGGTGCGCGGCACGTCCAGCGCCTGCTCGCCGTCACCGCGCACGCCCTCGGCGCCCATGCGCGCATTCTCCACCGGCACCAGCCGCGACAGCCGGCCGCGCGCGATGACGAAGCCGCCGACGTGCTGGGACAGGTGGCGGGGAAAGCCGACCAGCTCCGCCACCAGCGCCCGCAGCCGGCGGATGCGGGGACTGGCGGGATCGAAGCCGAGTTCGCGCAGGGTGTCGTCGGCCACCGCCCAGCCGCGGCGGCCGTCGGCGGTAACGGCTTCGGCACTGCGACCCCAGCGGTGATGGCTGCCGGCCAGCCGTTCCACCTGGTCCGGCGCCAGTCCCAGCGCCCGGCCGACATCGCGGATGGCACTGCGCGGGCGGTAGCTGATGACGGTGGCGGCCAGCGCGGCGCGGTCGCGGCCGTACTTGCGATACAGGTACTGGATGACCTCCTCGCGGCGTTCGTGCTCGAAGTCCACGTCGATGTCCGGCGGCTCGTCGCGCTCGCGCGAGATGAAGCGCTCGAACAGGGTGTCGATGCGGTCGGGATCGACCTCGGTGATGCCGAGGCAGAAGCAGACCACGGAGTTGGCCGCCGAGCCGCGCCCCTGGCAGAGGATGCCGCGCTCGCGCGCGAAGCGGACGATGTCGTGCACAGTCAGGAAATAGGGCTCGTAGCGCAGCTCGGCGATCAGCGCCAGTTCCTGCCCGATGCGCGCGGCGATGCGCGGCGGCATGCCCTGCGGCCAGCGCCGGCGGGCGCCGGCCTCGGTGAGCCGGCGCAGCTGGCTGGTCGGCGTCTCGCCGGGCGGCACGATCTCGTCGGGGTATTCGTAGCGCAGCGCGTCGAGCGAGAAGCGGCAGCGCTCGGCGACGGCCAGGGTCTCGGCCAGCCATGCCGGCGGATACAGCCGGGCCAGCAACGCGCGCCGGCGCAGGTGGCGCTCGCCGTTGCCCATCAGCGCCAGCCCGGCCTGCGGCAGCGGCCGGCGGATGCGGATGGCGGTGAGGGTGTCGGCCAGCATGCGCCGTTCGCGCACATGCATGCGCACGTCGCCCTCGGCCACGCAGCGCAGGCCGGTGGCCGCGGACAGGGCCTGCGCCCGCTGCACCCGCACCCGGTCCCAGCCGTCGAGCAACTGGGGCACGCCGAGCCAGGCGCGCTCGCCGAACAGCTCGGCCAGCCAGCGGCCTTCCCCGGCCAGGGTATCGGCATCGGGCGGCGTGCCGCGCAGCGGCGGCAGGCCGGTGGGCAGCCACAACGCCAGACAGCGGCCGCCGAGCCCTTCCACATCGGCCCGACGCAGCCGGTAGCCGCCCTTTTCGGCACGGCGCCGGCCACGGGTGATCAGCTCGGAGAGATCGCCCCAGGCCGCGCGGTCCGGCGCCAGCAGCACCAGCCGCGGCCCGTCCTCTAGTTGCAGCTCGCTGCCCAGAATCAGCGGCAGGCCGCAGTCCCTCGCCGCCAGGTGCGCCCGCACCGCCCCGGCCAGCGAGCACTCGTCGGTGATCGCCAGCGCGCGATAGCCCAGGGCATGGGCCTGCGCCACCAGCTCCTCCGGATGGGAGGCGCCGCGCAGGAAGGTGAAGTTGCTGAGGCAATGCAACTCGGCGTAGTCGGGCAGCATGGGAAGGCAACAGCCTGCCGGAACAAATACTGTATATATATACAGTTGTCGACCGACAGGCAAATCCGCACCGCAAGTGACTGATGTCATGGTCGCGCGGCCTCGGCATGCGTACCCTGTCGCCATGCCCGAGACCACCAGCACTCCCACCCCCGTCCGACGCCTGCCCCGAGGCGTCAGGGCGCTGGGGCTGGTGTTGTGGCGGCGGTAGCCCTCCATGCCTTGCATTGCCGCCGACCGGCCCCCATGTAGGCGAGCAACCGGAATTCAGGCACAGGAAAACATCATGAGCGACGCGATCCATATCGTCTGTCCGCACTGCAACGCCGTGAACCGCATCCCCACCGCGCGGCTCGGCGAAGGCCCGAAGTGCGGCAAGTGCAAGAAGCCGCTGTTCACCGGCCATCCGGCCGAACTCGACGACCGCAACTTCCAGCAGCATCTGAACCGCAACGACATCCCGATGCTGGTGGACTTCTGGGCACCCTGGTGCGGACCCTGCCGCATGATGGCCCCGGCCTTCGAGCAGGCAGCCGCGCGCCTGGAGCCGCGGGTACGGCTGGCCAAGCTCAACACCGAGGAGGCCCAGGCCACGGCGGCGCAGTTCGGCATCCGCAGCATCCCGACCATGATCCTGTTCCGTGGCGGCCGCGAGATCGCGCGCCAGGCCGGGGCCATGGGTGCCGAGGACATCATCCGCTGGGTACAGGCACATCTCTGAACACGAGCCGGCCGGGGCGGCATCCCGGCGTGACAACAAGCGAGGACAGCACCTCATGAAAGGGCACGTCACCTACAAGAACATCAGCCCCGCTTCCCACGAGCGGATCGAGCAGCTCATCGACCGGATGACCGAAAAGCATCTGGAGCGGCACCTGAGCTACATGCAGCCGGACATGGTGCAGCTGTTCGCCATCGTCGAGAAGAACCGCCACCATCACGATCTCTACCGCGTGGCGCTGCGCCTGCATGTGCCGCGCACGGTGCTGGTCGCGCGCGAGGACGGCCATGACCTGGAAGTGATCCTGCGCGAGGCCTTCGAGGAACTCGAACGCCAGGTCGAGCGCTACCTCGCCCGCCTGCGCCGCGACGACGCCTGGCGGCGCAAGGAACGCCGCGCCGAGCTGCGGCGGCTGAAGGCCGGCCTGGAGGAAGCCGGCGCACCGGCGGTATCGAGCTTTGCCGATCTGGTACAGGCCGAGCTCGGCACCCTGGAACAGTTCGTCCGCCGCGAGCTGACCTATCTGCAGGCCCTCGGCGACCTGCCGTCGGACTACCCGACGGTGGAGGACATCATCGACGAGACCCTGCTGCACGCCCTGCGCCGCCGCGACCAGCGCGACACCGAGCAGCCGGTGGCACTGTGGCTGCGACAGATTGCGATGGAAGTGATCGACGAGGCGGTGGATACCGCGCGCGCCAATCGCCCGGAACTGCTGTCGCTGGAGGGGCGTCCACCGCGCGATGCCCTGGCCGAGCTGTCCGAGACCGAGCGCCTGGATTACTGGCAGCCGGACGAGGTGCTGCACATCGAGGACCTGGTGCCCGGCCCGGAAAGCGAGACCCCCGAGGAAGAGATCGCCCGCGCGCAGGAACTGGCGCAGATCTACCGCCGGCTGGCCGGCCTGCCCAGGGCCTGGCGGCGCGCATTGATGCTGCATCGGATCGATGGCCTGCCGGTGGCACAGGTGGCGGCCGTGCTCGGCAGCGATCCGGCGACCGTGCAGGGCTGGCTGGCACAGGCCGATGCCTGGCTGCGCGCCACCCTGCGCCAGGACGGCCTCGACATCCCCGAACAGGGTGAACCGGGCGACTTCATTCCGGCTGCGCCCGCCGTCGCCGTGAGCGAAACGCTGCGCCTGGCCTTCGCGGAAATCACCACCGGCTGAGCGGCAGGGCCGCCTGTATAATGGCGGCCATGTCGCGCTGGCGTCCCCTTTCTTCCCTGATCGCGGCCGTGATCGGGCTGCTGTCCGTGCCGGCGCATGCCGGCAGCGGCGGCAGTCTGCGCATCGCGGTCGCCGCCAACTTCGCGCCCACGCTCGAGCAGCTTGCCGAGGCCTTCCGGCGGGAAACGCCCGCGGCCATCCCCGTCACCCTGGTCCCCGGCTCGACCGGCAAGCACTATGCGCAGATCCGCCATGGTGCGCCCTTCGATGCCTTCTTCGCCGCCGACGCCGCGCGACCGGAGCGCCTGGAGCGGGAGGGCCGCATCGTCCCCGGCAGCCGCTTCACCTATGCCCTCGGTTGCCTTGTGCTCTGGAGCCCTGATCCCGATCGCGTCGATGCCGACGGCCGGGTGCTGGCCGGCGACGGCTTTCGCCGGCTGGCCATCGCCAATCCGCGACTGGCCCCCTACGGCCGCGCGGCGCGCGAGGTGCTGGAGGGGCTGGACCTGTGGGCCCGCCTGCAGCCGCGGCTGGTACGCGGCGAGAACATCGCCCAGGCCTTCCAGTACGTGGCCAGCGGCAATGCCGAACTGGGCTTCGTTGCCTGCAGCCAGGTGATCGGGCGCGCCGGCAGCCGCTGGCTGCCCGACCCGGCCCGCCATGCCCCCATCGTGCAGCAGGCGGTGCTGCTGCGCGACAGTCCCGCCGCGCGTGCCTTTCTCGACTTCGTCCGCAGTCCGGCCGCTCGCGCCCGCATCCGCGCTGCCGGCTATGGCCTGCCCTGAGGAAGCGCCATGCCGGCCGCGGATCTCGACGCCCTGCGGATCACTCTCAAGCTGGCCGCCGTGACCACGCTGATCCTGCTGGTCATCGGCCTGCCGCTGGCCTGGTGGCTGGCGCACGGCCGCAGCCGGCTGAAAACCCTGTTCGAGGCGCTGGTGGCACTGCCGCTGGTACTGCCGCCGACGGTGCTGGGCTTCTACCTGCTCATCGCGCTGGCGCCCGATGGCCCGATCGGTGCGCTGGTGAGCGCGCTGGGCGGTCCGCCGCTGGCCTTCACCTTCACCGGACTGGTGATCGGGTCCACGCTCTACTCCCTGCCCTTCGTGGTGCAGCCGCTGCAGACCGCCTTCGCGGCGCTGGGCCGCGCGCCGCTGGAGGTCGCGGCGACCCTGGGCGCCGGGCCGCTCGACCGCTTCCTGCACGTGGTGCTGCCACTGTCGCGGCCCGGACTGATCACCGCAACCGTGCTCGGCTTTGCGCACACCCTGGGCGAGTTCGGGGTGGTGCTGATGATCGGCGGCAACATCCCCGGCGAGACGCGGGTCCTCTCGATCGCCATCTACGATCACGTGGAGGCGCTGGACTATGCCGCTGCCCACCGCCTCGCCGCCGGCCTGCTGATCGCCTCCTTCCTGATGCTGCTGGCGGTGTACGGCATCAACCGCCGCTTCCGGCTGGGGCGCGCATGAGCCTGTCCGTCGATCTCGACCTGCAACGCGGCGAGTTCAGACTGAAAGCCGCCTTCGAGGTGCCGGACGATGGCGTCACCGCACTGTTCGGCTGCTCGGGCTGCGGCAAGACCAGCCTGCTGCGCGCCATTGCCGGGCTGGAACGCCATGCCCGGGGGCAGGTGCGGCTGGGCGACAGGGTATGGCAGGACGAACGGACCTTCGTGCCGCCGCATCGGCGTGCCCTCGGTTACGTGTTCCAGGAGCCGGGGCTGTTCCCGCATCTCGACGTACGCGGCAACCTGGACTTCGCACAGCGGCGGGCGCGCCGCGACGGCCGCGGTCCCGATCGCGACAGCGTGGTCGAACTGACCGGCATCGGGCCGCTGCTGGACCGCGACACCCTGCACCTGTCCGGCGGCGAGCGCCAGCGCGTGGCGCTGGCCCGCGCCCTGCTCGGCCGCCCGCGCCTGCTGTTGCTGGACGAGCCGCTGGCGGCGCTCGATGCCCGGGCGCGACAGGCACTGCTGCCCTGTCTGGAGGCCGTGCGCGCCGAGCTGGGCGTGCCCATGCTGCATGTGAGTCACGCACCCGACGAGGTCGCCCGGCTGGCCGACCGCATGATCCTGATCG
>NZ_JALTON010000002.1 GCF_027000115.1 Thiohalobacter sp.
CCTGTGCGGCATCGAGCATGGCCTCGAACTCGGCCTCCACATCGTCCGCAGGGGCCTCGCCCGCGGACGCTTCCACGGCCGGCGCCGGTGCCTCGCCCGTGTCGGGCACCGCATAGCCCTCGAGCGCCTTGAGCAGCCCGGGGTCGGCCGGACTGGGCTCCTCGCCACCGTGGATCTCTCCAAACATGGCGTTGACCACGTCCAGCACCTGCAGGACGGTGTCCATGAGGTCACCGTCCGCCACGCGTTCGCCGTTGCGCAACACGTTGAACACATCCTCGGCGCGGTGGCAGATCTCCACCAGATGAGTCAGGTTCAGGAAGCTGGCGCCACCCTTGATGGTGTGAAAACTGCGGAACACCGCATTGAGCAGGTCCTTGTCCTCGGGACTCTGCTCCAGCTCCACCAGCTGTTCGTTCAGCGATTCCAGCAGCTCCCCGGCCTCGACCAGGAAGTCCTGAAGAATGTCGTCATTGGGATCCAGACTCATGGGTCGCGTTCCTCAACCATCTCGGCTCGTTCCGTCCGTTCAGAAGCCCAGACTGGAAAGCAGCTCGTCGACGTCGTCCTGACCGTTCATGACTTCCCCCTCGCCTTCCTTCACGCCCGGCACCTGGGGCCCGAATCCCTTCGAGGACGATTTCTCTTCCACCGCCTTGACCGGCTTGTCCACGACCTGGCCACCCTTGATCTGCTGGCCGGAGATGCGGATCAGGTCGACCAGGTTCTCCTCGACCTCCTGCACCAGGCTGATGACCCGGCGGATGATCTGCCCGGTGAGATCCTGGAAGTCCTGCGCCATCAGTACGTCGGAGAGCTGGCCGCTGAGCAGGCTGGCGTGATCCACGGTACTGGCCAGAAAGCGGTCCAGCTCCGGCACCAGCTCGCGAAACTCCTCGGCGATCATGTCGCGTCGCCGAAAGCGCTGCCACTTGTCGTGCAGCTCGCGGGCGTCGCGTTGCAGTTCCTCGGCTACCGGAAGGCTGGTCTCGACCGCGGTCAGGGTCTTGTGGGCGGCCTGCTCCGTCATGGTAATGACGTAGTTCAGCCGCTCCTTGGCATCCGGGATGTCCGATTCGGTCAGCGTGGCAATGCGCGAGTCGAGCTGGAAGCTGCTGAGCGCGTTGTGCAGCTCGCGGGTGAGCTTGCCGAGTTCCTGGAACAGGCCCTGTTCGCGCTGCCGGGAAAGCTGGTCGAGAAGTTCGTTGGCGGCCTCCTCGTTGCCGGCCTCCAGCTCGGCGACCAGCTGCCGTGCCGTGTCCAGTGATGCCTGCTCCGCTACCTTTGCTGTTTCGCTCATCTTGTTCTGTCCTTCAACCCGTGGCCGCCAGGCGCTCGAAGATCTTGTCGATCTTCTCCTTCAGGGTCTGGGCGGTGAACGGCTTGACGATGTAGCCGTTGACACCCGCCTGCGCCGCCTCGATGATCTGGTCCTTCTTGGCCTCGGCCGTGACCATCAGCACCGGCAGGCTGGAAAGCTTGGGATCGGCACGCACTGCCTTGAGCAGATCCAGGCCGGTCATGCCAGGCATGTTCCAGTCCGTGACCAGAAAATCGAAGCCGCCCGCCTGGAGCATGGGCAAGGCGGTGGTCCCGTCATCCGCCTCCTGGGTGTTGTTGAATCCCAGGTCTCGGAGCAGGTTTTTGATGATGCGCCGCATCGTGGAGAAATCATCCACGATCAGGATTTTCATGTTCTTGTCCAAATCGACCTCCCGCAGAACACGCCTTCCGTCTTCCTGCTTGTGTTCGGATTGCGCATGACTCCCTCATGCCGGGCGCAGGCTCGACCCTGTATCGGCCGCCCGCGCAGATTTCTTAATCGCCGGTCCACTCGCCCATGCGGGCCCGCAGGCGGATCAGCGCCTGGCCGTGGATCTGGCATACGCGCGACTCGGAGACGCCCAGAACCTCGCCGATTTCGCGGAGATTCAGCTCCTCGTCGTAATAGAGCGCCATCACCAGGCGCTCGCGCTCCGGCAGACCGGCGATGGCTTCCGCCAGGGCCTTCTGGAAGTCGTCGTGCTGGAGATTGTCCAGCGGCTCGTTGCCGGCCTCCAGGCTGCGCGGCTCGCTCTCCTCGCCCATGGTGCCCGGGTCGTCGAAGCTGAATACCCGGGCCCCGGTGGCATCCTGAAGGATGCGGTGATACTCGTCGAGGCTGATGCCGAGCAGTTCGGCGACCTCGTTGTCGCGAGCGTCGCGGCCCTTGGCGTTCTCGATCTCGCGCACCGCCTCGGCGACCTGCCGGGCCTTGCGGTGCACCGAACGCGGGGTCCAGTCGGTACGGCGGATTTCGTCGAGCATCGCGCCCCGAATGCGAATGCCCGCGTAGGTCTCGAAGCTCGCGCCCTGCGAGGGGTCGTAGTTGCGCGCCGCCTCCAGCAGGCCGATCATGCCGGCCTGGATGAGATCGTCCACCTGCACGCTGGGCGGCAGCCGGCTCATCAGATGGTAGGCAATGCGCTTGACCAGCGGCGCATGCCGGGTGACCAGTTCATCCTGTCCGCGGTCCTGGGTTGCGGCGTACATGGCAGCTCCATTCATGACGTGGCCTCCATCACCTGGGTGGAGGACTGGATCAGTCGTTCAACGAAGAATTCGAGATGACCGGCGGCACCGGTCGGGATGGGCCAGTTCTCCGCCTTCTGCGCCAGGTTCTTGAAGGCCATGGCGGCACGGGAACGGGGATAGGCCTCGACCACCGGCTTCTGGCGCTTGACCGCCTTGCGCAGGTAGTCGTCATAGGGCACGGCGCCCATGAAATCGAGGGTGACGTCGAGATAGCGCTCGGTCACGCGGGCGATCTTGCCGTAGAGATCACGCCCTTCCTGGGCGCTGTGCGCCATATTGGCAAGCACCCGGAAGCGTTGCACGCCGTGATCGCGGCTGAGCACCTTGATCAGGGCATAGGCATCGGTGATCGAGGCCGGCTCGTCGCAGACCACCACGATCACTTCCTGCGAGGCACGGCTGAAGCTGACCACGCTGTCGGCAATGCCGGCCGCGGTATCCACGATCAGGGTGTCCAGCGGCACGCTGAGTTCGGAGAAGGCGCGGATCAGTCCGGCGTGTTCCGCCGTGCTCAATTCCGCCATCGCCTGCACGCCGCTGGCCGCCGGCACGATGCGCAGGCCGGCCGGGCCGTCGACGACAACCTCCTCCAGGGTACGCTCGCCGTTGACCACGTGCGAAAGATCGTGCTCGGGTTGCAGGCCAAGCATGACGTCGACATTGGCCAGGCCCAGGTCGGCGTCCATCAGCATCACGTTGCGACCGGCATCCGCGAGTGCTACCGCCAGATTGACCGATACGTTGGTCTTGCCCACGCCTCCCTTGCCGCTGGTCACGGCAATCACGCGCACGGGTTTCGGGTTGGCCATCTGTCGCAGTCCGCTCGCCTGATCGAAATGCGCTTCAGGCATGGGCCTGGGCTGCCAGGCCGCCGAAGCGTTCTGCAAGGGTGTCGTCATCTGTGGTTTGTCCGGCTTGTTGCATGAGGGCTTCCGCCCGGTTCACCAGCTTGTGGGCCCGGGCGGGATGGAGATCTTCCGGCACGCGCTGGCCGTCGCCGACGTAGGCCAGCGGCAGGCGGTAACGGACCACGACCGAGAGCGCGCCGCCAAGGCTGGCACTCTCGTCGACCTTGGTCAGGATGCAGCCGGCCAGCTCGAGCCCGCCGAAGGCGCGCACCGCCTCCTCGAGCACGGCAGTCTGGGTACTGGCCGCCAGCACAAGATAGCTGCGTATGGGCAGACCGGCGACACGCAGGGTCTCGAACTGGCTGCTCAGGCGCAGGTCACGCTGGCTCATGCCGGCGGTATCGATCAGGATCAGCCGCTTGTCGGGCAGGCTCTTGAGGGCGTTGGCCAGTTCCTGGGCGTCGCCGGCCACCTGCGCCGGCACGCCGAGGATGCGACCGTAGGTGAACAACTGCTCGTGGGCAGCGATGCGATAGCTGTCAGTGCTGATCAGGGCCACGCTGCGGGGCCCGTGACGCAGGGCGAAACGCGCGGCGAGCTTGGCGACCGTGGTGGTCTTGCCGACCCCGGTGGGACCGACCAGGGCGACGATGCCCCCCTTGTCCAGGATGTCGTCATCGGTCACCGGCAGGCTCTGCGCCAGCAGCACCAGCGCGCGCCGCCAGGCCTGCTCGGCATCGGGCTGCTCGCCCACGGCCTCGATCAGGCGCTCGCACAGGTCACGCGGCAGGCCGAGTTCGGTCAGGCGTCGCAGCAGGCCGGCCTGCGCCGGGTGCTCGCGGCTGAATTCACGCCAGGCCAGGTGGGCCAGCTGGTTCTCCAGCAGGTCGCGCAGTTCGCGGATCTCGCTCCGCATGGCAACCAGCGCCGGATCCTCGTCCCACTCCACATCGGGTCGCTTGCGCCGCGGTTCGGGCGTCGGTTCCGGGGGCGGCTCGGCAGCCGCGGGTGCCTCGCTGCGCCGGGCCTCCACGGCCTCGCCCGGGAGCTGGTACGGGTCGTAGTCGATGGCGGCGATGATCTCGACGCCGCCCTTGACCTTGCGGTTGGAGAGGATGACGGCATCGGGACCCTGGGCCTCGCGGACCTTGCGAATCGCCTGGCGCATGTCCGGTGCGAAGTAGCGCTTGATCTTCATCTTCCTGCCCCTTCAGTCCGTCGCTCAGTTGCCCTGTTCGAGTCCGGTCGGTGCCTGTCCGACAGTGGCCACGACCTTGATCTGCCTGTTGTCCGGCACCTCGTTGTAGGACAGGACGTGCAGATTCGGGATGCTGTGCCGCACCAGCCGCGCCAGCCAGCCGCGGATGGGCGGGGCTACCAGCAGCACGGCCGGCTGACCGTTCATTTCCTGTTGCTGAGCCTTTTCCGCCAGTGCCCGGTGCAGCTGTTCGGCCAACCCCGGTTCGAATCCGGCACCCCCGTCCTGGGCACCCTGAATGGTGTTTAGCAATATCTGTTCCAGCGCGGGATCGAGCGCAATCACCGGCAATTCGTTCGCCAAGCCATTGATGTTCTGGACGATCGACCGGCCGAGGGCGACCCGGACGGCGGCCGTCAGATTTTCGGCGTCCTGCGTCCGGGGGGCGTGTTCTGCCAGCGTCTCGGCGATGGTGCGCAGGTCGCGGATGGGCACGCGCTCGGCGAGCAGGTTCTGCAGCACCTTGACCACCACGCCCAGCGGCAGTGCATTGGGCACCAGATCCTCGACCAGCTTGGGCGCGGTCCGCGCCAGGTTGTCGAGCAGGTGCTGGACCTCCTCGTGGCCGAGGAGCTGGGCCGCGTTTTCCTGCAACAGGTTCGACAGGTGGGTGGCGACCACGGTGGCGGCATCGACCACGGTGTAACCCATGGCCTGGGCGTTGTCGTGCTGGTCCGGCGTGATCCAGACCGCCTCCAGCCCGAACGCGGGGTCACGGGTCGGCGTGCCCGGCACGCTGCCGAAGACCTGGCCGGGATTGATGGCCAGCTCCTGATCGGGGTGGATCTCGGCCTCGCCCACCGGCACCCCGTTGAGGGTGATGCGGTAGGCATTGGGCGACAGGTCGAGATTGTCGCGGATGTGTACCGGCTGGATCAGGAAGCCCAGTTCCTGGGACAGCTTCTTGCGCACGCCCTTGATGCGTTCCATCAGCGGCCCGCCCTGGTTACGGTCCACCAGCGGGATCAGGCGATAGCCGACCTCCAGACCGATGACATCCACGGGGCCGACATCCTCCCAGCTGAGATCGCGTGCCTCGGGTGGCGGCTCGGGCGTTTCGGGGGGTTCCGCTTCCTCGGTGGGTACATTCTTCCTGCGCTCCGTCAGCCACCAGGTGGCAAAGCCGCCGGCGCCGGCCAGCGAGAGGAAGGCCAGATTGGGCATGCCGGGAATGATGCCGAGCAGGCCCAGCACGCCGGAAGTCACACCCAGCGCGGCCGGGTTGTCGAACAGCTGGCTGACCACCTGCTCGCCCATGTTCTGCGAGCTGGAGACACGGGTGACGATGATGGCCGTGGCCGTGGACAGCACCAGCGAGGGGATCTGTGCCACCAGGCCGTCGCCGATGGTCAGCAGGGTGTAGTTGCGCAGGGCATCGGAGAACGCCAGGTCGTGCTGGATCATGCCGATGCCTAGACCGCCGAGGATGTTGATGAACAGGATCAGGATGCCCGCAATGGCGTCGCCGCGAACGAACTTGCTGGCGCCGTCCATGGCCCCGTAGAAATCGGCCTCGCGGGTCACGTCCTCGCGCCGCGCACGGGCCTCCTCCTGGGTGATCAGACCGGCATTGAGATCGGCGTCGATGGCCATCTGCTTGCCGGGCATGGCATCGAGGGTGAAGCGTGCGCTGACCTCGGACACGCGCCCGGCGCCCTTGGTGACCACCACGAAATTGATGATGACCAGGATGGCGAACACCACCAGACCCACGGCATAGTTGCCGCCGACCACGAATTCGCCGAAGGCCTCGATCACCTTGCCCGCCGCGCCGGTGCCGGTATGCCCTTCCAGCAGTACCACGCGGGTGGAGGCCACATTGAGCGCCAGCCGCATCAGGGTTGCGACCAGCAGCACGGTCGGGAACACGCCGAAGTCCAGCGGGCGCAGCGCGTAGATGGTGACCATCAGCACCACCAGCGACAGCGAGATATTGAAGGTGAACAGCATGTCCAGCGCCAGCGGCGGCAGCGGCACCACCATCATCGCCAGCATGAGCACCAGCAGGATGGGCGCACCCAGGCCGTTGCGGGCCAGGTCACGGAAGTTCAGGGTCAGTGCACTGTCGTTCATGGGTCCACCCGTTGCGCGTCATGCAAATGACGCCTTGCATCACTGATTCAATTTCCTTGCCAGCCCGGGCCATGACGGCGATGGCACCCCCGGGCCTTCCCTGGCGGGGCCGCACACTCAGCGGGGTGGCGCGTCGAAACCCTCCGGCACCTCGATGTCGGCCGGCGGTGGCGGCACCTCGCCGCCGTGACGCGCAGCGGTGCGCAACTGGAACACGTAGGCCAGCACCTGGGCCACGGCCAGGTACAGGGCGGCGGGAATCTCCTGGTCGAGCTCGGTACTGAAGAAGATGGCGCGCGCCAGCGGCGGCGCGGACACGATGGGCACCTCGGCGGCGATCGCCCGTTCGCGGATCTCGCGCGCGATCAGGTCCTTGCCCTTGGCCACCACCACCGGCGCGCCCATGCGCGCATCGTCGTACTTGAGGGCCACGGCATAGTGGGTGGGGTTGGTGATGACGACATCGGCGTCGGGCACCGCCTCCATCATCCGCCGCTGGGCAATCTCGCGCTGCATCTGCTTGATGCGGCTCTTGACTTCCGGCTTGCCCTCGGTGTCCTTGAGTTCGTCCTTGACCTCCTGCCGGGTCATCTTGAGATTCCGCTTGTGATCCCATAGCTGGAAGGGCACGTCCGCGGCCGCGACCAGAATCAGGGTCGCGCTCAGCAGCAGGAAGCACCAGGCCAGGATCTCGCCCGCGTGCGCGAGCGCCGCCTCGACCGACTCGTAGCCGAGCCCGATAAGCTCGGACGAGTAATGCATGAACAGTCCGATGCCGACGCCGGCGACCAGCAGGAACTTGGCCAGTGCCTTGAGCAGTTCCACCAGGCCGCGCACCGAAAACATCCGCTTGAAACCCTTGAGCGGGTTGAGCTTGTCGAGTTTCGGAGTCAGGGCTTCGACACTGAATCCCCAGCCCCCGAGCGCCACCGAGGACACCAGCGCCACGATGACGCTGATGACGAAGAAGGGCGCGACGAGGGCCAGGCCGGCCCCCAGCGCCATTTCCATGGCATCGATCAACCCCCTGGGACTGAAGATCGCACGGCGGTCGAAGCTGAGGCCGTTGTGCAGCAACGCCGAAAACTGCGCCGCCATGTGGCCGCCGCTCAACACCAGGGTACCGGCGGCTGCCATCAGCATGGCCAGGGTGTTCAGTTCCCGCGAACGGGGAATCTGGCCCTTGCGCCGCGCCTCCTGCTGGCGCTTGGGCGTCGCCTGTTCTGTGCGTTCCTGCCCGTCCTTGTTCTCCGCCATGTCAGCCTCCGTGCGTCCGGCCGATGCGGAGAATCACGCCCATGGCATCCTCGAGCAGGCCGCTGAACTGCGGCAACAGGCTCGGCAGGGAGAACATGATGAGCACAAAACCCAGCGTGAGCGTGATAGGGAAGCCCACGCCGAAGATATTGAGCTGGGGCGCGGCCCGCGTGACCACGCCAAAGGCGATGTTGGTCAGCAACAGCGCGGTGACGGCCGGCATGGCGATCAGCACGCCGCCGGCGAACATGCGTCCGCCCCAGGCGGCCACTTCCCACAGATTGTCACGGGTCACACCGAGCGTACCGACCGGAATGCTGTGGAAGCTGTCCGCCAACAGCGCAATCAGCGCCAGGTGACCGTCGAGGGCCAGGAACAGCAGCGTCGCCACCGTGATGTAGTACTGGCCCACCACCGGCACCTGTACCCCGTTCTGGGGATCGACCATGGAGGCAAAGCCCAGGCCCATGCTCATGGCCACCGTATGACCACCCAGCACCAGCGCGCTGAACACGAGCTGGATGAGAAAACCCATGACCATGCCGATGGCCAGTTGCTGGAAGGTGATCAGCAGGGCCGCCCCACTCAGCGGATCCACGGCCGGGGCCGGCGGAATCACCGGCACCAGGACCATCGTGACGGCCAGGGCCAGAATGATCCGCACCCGCATCGGCACCAGGCGGCCGCCAAACACGGGCACCACCGCGAACATCATGCCGATGCGGATGAAGGGC
This sequence comes from Thiohalobacter sp., assembly GCF_027000115.1. Taxonomy (NCBI): domain Bacteria; kingdom Pseudomonadati; phylum Pseudomonadota; class Gammaproteobacteria; order Thiohalobacterales; family Thiohalobacteraceae; genus Thiohalobacter; species Thiohalobacter sp. The sequence continues at coordinate 8,745 of NZ_JALTON010000002.1, forward strand.
CAGAAGAAATCCCCTATCCAGGCGGCGATCTGACTGGTGGTGAACAGCATCCCGGGCAGCGACCCGCTACTGTCCGACCAGCGTCGGGATGCTCTGGAACAAACGGATGGTGAAGCCGGTGAGCGTGCGTAGCAGCCAGGGCCCGGCGACCATGAGCACCACCACAATGACGATCAGCTTGGGGATGAAGGTGAGCGTCATTTCGTTGATCTGGGTCGCGGCCTGGAACATGGCCACGATCAGGCCCACCACCAGCGAGGAAATCAGCAGCGGACCCGCCAGCAGCGTGGTCACTTCCAGCGCCTGACGGCCCACGGTGAGTACGGCTTCGGGTGTCATGAGGAGACCTCCACGGCGCTAGACGAAGAAACTCTGGGCGAGCGTACCCATGATCAGGGTCCAGCCGTCGATCAGCACGAACAGCATGATCTTGAACGGCAGGGAAATGATCATCGGCGACAGCATCATCATGCCCATGGACATCAGCAGGCTGGCGATGACCAGGTCGATCACCAGAAAGGGAATCAGGATCAGGAAACCGATCTGGAACGCCGTCTTCAGCTCGCTGGTCACGAAGGCCGGCATCAGCAGCGAGAATGGGACCGACTCGGCATCGGCGACGGGCTCGCTGCGGGAGATCTCGGCGAACAGATCCAGGTCCGCCTCGCGGGTCTGCGCCAGCATGAAACCGCGGAAAGGTACGGCCGCGCGCTGGATCGCTTCCTGTGGCGTGAGCTCATCGTTGAGATAGGGCTGCACCGCGGTGTCGTAGACCTCGTCGAACACCGGCACCATGATGAAGAAGGTCAGCATCAGCGACAGGCCGATGAGAATCTGGTTGGACGGGGTCTGCATGGTACCCAGTGCCTGGCGCAGGATGGCCAGCACGATGACAATGCGGGTAAAGGAAGTCATCATCATAAGCAGCGCCGGCAGGAAGCTCAGCGCCGTCATCAGCGCCAGCACCTGCAGGCTCACCGACCAGGTCTGGGAACCGTCCGCGGCCGTGTCCACATGCACGGCGGCAAAGCCCTGCTCGGCCTGCACCGGCAGGGACAGGCACAACAGCAGCGGCAGCAGCAGCGACAGCCAGCGCTTCATGAACGCTTCGCTCCGCGTCCGCCCAGCACCTGCCCCAGCACCCGCTGAAAGCCGGCACCACCCTGCTCCGCCGTTTCGACCGGCAAGGGCTCGGGGAGCACGTGCAGTGTCTGTACCCGGCCCGGTGCCACCCCCACCAGCAGCTGGGTGTCGCCGACCTGGACCAGCACGATGCGCTCGCGCGCACCCATGGACAGGCCGCCCACGATGCGCAACGCACCGTTGGCGAGAGCGCCCTGCCCCGTGACCCGGCGCAGCAACCAGGCCATACCGAAGATCAGCAGCATGACCGCGGCCAGCCCCAGCAGGAGCTGGACGATCTGCCCGGCGGCCATGGGCTCTGCGACCGCCGGCAACGCCGGGGTTTCCCCTTCGGCGGCGGCCAGACCCGGCGCGAGACAGACGCCGATCAGCACTGCAAGTCCCGGTTTCACTTCAGTTTCTTCACCCGCTCGGCCGGACTGACCACGTCGGTCAGTCGAATGCCGAACTTTTCGTTGACCACCACCACCTCGCCATGGGCGACCAGGGTGCCGTTGACCAGCACATCCATGGGCTCGCCGGCCAGCCGGTCCAGCTCCACCACCGAGCCCTGGTTGAGCTGCAGCAGGTTGCGGATGCTGATCCGGGTGCGGCCGATCTCCATGGCGATGGTGACCGGGATGTCGAGTATCAGATCGAGGTTCACATCGTCGCCGGTGTTTACCGGAAGATTGTCGCTCTCCAGCTCATCGAGCTGCGCCGGCTGCGCCTCGGTCTCGGACGCAGCCTTGGCGCCCTCGCCTCCGCCTTCCTCGCCTTCCTGCTGCGCCAGAGCCGCGGCCCATTCGTCAGCGATGGCATCCTGATCTACGTTCTCTTCGTCACTCATGACTGGCTCCAGAGCATGGCTTCAGTTCACGACATCCAGGGGGCCGCCCTGGGTCAGGCCGGCAGGCCCCTGGCTGATGCGTTCGATGATCTTGACTGCGCGGTTGCCGTTGGAGACCCCGAACCGCCCGCGAAACAGGGGAATGTCCTCCGAGCGCAGAACGACCGTCTCCGGCATGTCAAAGGGAATGACGTCGCCGGGCTTGAGCTCCATCAGTTCACGCATGGTCAGCTCGGTCTCGGTCAGGATCGAGGTCAGTTCGATCTGCGCACTCTTCATTTCCTCGCGAATGGCGATGCGCCAGCGTTCGTCGACCTCGGAACGGTCACTCTGCACACCGGCATCCAGCAACTCGCGGATCGGCTCCACCATGCTGTAGGGCATGGTCACATGCAGGGCGCCGCCACCGCCCTCCAGCTCGATATGGAAGGTGGAGACCACCACCACTTCGGTCGGACTGACGATGTTGGCGAACTGGGGATTGACCTCGGAGTTCATGTACTCGAACTCCACTGGCAGCACCGGCTTCCAGGCCTGCTGCAGGTCGTCGAAGGCCTGCTTGAGCATGCGCTGGATGACCCGCTGCTCGGTGGGCGTGAACTCGCGGCCCTCGATCTTGGTATGGAAGCGACCGTCGCCACCGAAATAGTTGTCCACCGCGCTGAACACCAGCTTGGGATCGAACACGAAAAGGGCCGTGCCCCTGAGCGGATTGATCTTCACCAGATTGAGGCTGGTGGGCACGAACAGGCTGTGGATGTATTCGCCGAACTTGAGCATCTGCACGCCGCCGACCGAGATCTCGCCCTGGCGACGCAGCATATTGAACAGGCTGATACGAAAATAGCGGGCGAAGCGTTCGTTGATCATCTCCAGCGTGGGCATGCGCCCGCGCACGATGCGGTCCTGGCTGGTGAAGTCGTAGGACCGTGCCTCGCCCTCGGCCAGGCCGTCGTCGCCTTCGGTTTCGACATCGCCGCTGCCTACCCCGTGCAGCAGCGCGTCGATTTCTTCCTGTGAAAGCAGGTCGCTCACCGCATCCCCCGTCCTACTGCATCACGAAGCTGGTGAAATAGAGATTCTCGAGTTCGCCCTTGCCGGTCTGTTCCTTGAGTACCTTGCGGATCTCGACCAGCGCCTGCTGGCGCAGGTTTTCCTTGCCCTCGCGCGTGTTCAGCACTTCCGGGTCCTGGCTGCTGAACAGCAGCACCAGGGCATTGCGGATGGCCGGGCTGTGTTCCTTGACGGCATCGATGACGGCCTGGCGACGGTCGGCGACCTGCAATGTGATCTGCATGAAACGCACGTCGGCGTCGGCGGAAAAATTCACCACGAAGGGGGGTTCCAGCGGCTGATAGATCATGGGACCCGCGGCTGCCACGGCCGCCTCTTCGGCCTCCGCGCCGGCCTCGGCGCCCTCACCCTCGGGCGTGCCGGCCTGGTCACCACCGCCCAGGATGCCGGCGAAGAAGAGCACCGCCACCAGCGCGCCGATCAGCAGCACGCCACCGATGATGCCGAACAGCAGCAGTTTCTTGCCCCCGCCCTTGGGTGCGTCTTCCACGTCGAGATCGAGGTCGTCTGCCATCTCTGTCTTCCCCTGATTACGGTCGACAGAGCTGAAGCAAGTCCCATGCCACGAAGTCGGGAAAATTTTTCCCGTTCTGAATCAATATGATGAGAAAGCGATTTGATCGGACGCCGAAGGATTGACGTGGCCGGCGCCCGCCACCAGCCAAAAAGGTGGCGAGCCGGCTACTGGGGCGGCGACCAGGCCCCTGCGTTCAGCCAGTCGGCGAAGCCGGCCCGCGGCAGCGGACCGCTGACGTGATAGCCCTGGACGGCATCGCATCCGAGCGCGGCCAGCAGGCTCCAGGCACGGGGTGTTTCCACGCCCTCGGCGACCACGGTACACCCCAGGTTGTGACCCAGTTCGATGATGGAACGGACGATGGCGGCGTCGGCCCGGCTGTCCGGGGCCGCCTGCATGAAGGACTTGTCGATCTTGAGGGTATCGATGGGCAGACGCCGCAGATAGGCCAGCGACGAATAGCCCGTGCCGAAGTCGTCCACCGCCACCCGCACGCCCAGGTCGCCGAGCCGCGTCAGCACCTGCGCGCCATAGTCGAGATCGGCCATCAGGGTTTCCTCGGTGATCTCGATTTCGAGGCTTTCACCGCTCACCCCCGCCTCGTTGAGCGCCCATTCCACGCGCTCCAGCAGTCGCGGGGTCTGGAAGGAGCGCGCGGAAACGTTCACCGACACCGGCAGCCTCAGCCCCTGGGCCTGCCATTCGCGACACTGGCGCAGGGCGGTGACCAGCACCCAGTTGGTAATGGGTGCCATCATGCCGCTCTGTTCGGCCAGATGCAGGAAGCGCGAGGGCGGTACGACGCCATCATGCGGGTGATTCCAGCGCAGCAATGCCTCCACCCCCACCAGGCTGCCGTCCAGCATGCCGACCTTGGGCTGGTAGTGCAGCTCGAACTCGTTGCGCTCCAGCGCCGTGCGCAGCTGCCCGGAGAGCTGCAGCTCGGGCATGGGCTGGTTTTCGGTCTGCGGGCTGTAGATCAGGAAACCGGCATCGCTGCGCCGAGCCCGCTCGGCGGCGCGCTCGGCGCGGGCAAACAGGGTGTCGGCATCCGCGCCATGATCCGGGAACAGGGCCACGCCGATGGCGCCGGCGAGGTAATGCTCCTCGCCGTCGAGCCACACCGGTTCCTTGCAGCATTCGAGCAGCTTGCCGGCCACCCGCTCGGCGGCCAGCCGGCCATGTTCGACCGACGGCATCAGCACGGCGAAGCGATCGGCACCGAGCTGCACCAGGGTATCGGATTCCCGCAGGCTGCCCTGCAAGCGAAGGGTGACCTCGCGGCGCAAGGCCTCGTCCGCAGGACCGCCGGAGATGGGATCGACCAGCTCGAAGGGGTCGAGTTCGATCAGCATCAGTACCGCCTGGCGATCGGACTCGCGCCGGCAGGCGCGGATGGCCTGGTCGAGGCGGTCGTAGAGCCGGGAGCGCTCGTCCATGACCGGCGCGGAATCGCCTGCCGTCGGCTCGGCTGCCTCTCCGGTCTCCACCGGTTCCAGCCAGAGATCCACCCGCACCACCTTGCGCCGGCGCAGGCTGGGCCGGAGCAGCAACCGGCAACGCTGCGCCGTCTCACTGCCGCGCGGGCAAAAATCGACTTCCAGCGCCGCAGCCTCACCGGCACAGGCGTGCGTCCAGGCGGCCTGCAGCGCGGACTGGTCCGGCTCGGCGACACCTGCCAGCATGGGCAGCGGCCCGGCCGCATCCCGCCCGCAGGCGCGGATGGCAGCGGCATTGGCGTGCAGCACACTGCCCCGTGCAGGATCGACCGACCACAGGCTGCCGGGGAGATTGTCGAGCAACCGCGTCAGTTCCGCCTCCTGGCCCAGCGCGGCATCGCGGCTGGCGGCCAGATCCTCGCCCAGGGCATCGACATAGCCCTGCAGCATCAGTCCCATGTCCAGGAACACCCGCTTGGCCAGCGTCGCCTGCAGCGCCTGGCGCCGTTCGCCGTCCAGGTCGGGCAGCTCCGCGACCAGTTTCTGCAAGTGGGAGAGATAGAGCCGATAGGCGCCGATCACCCACACCGGCTTTACGCCATGGAGGCAATGGCGCGCACCGATGTCGCCGTCGCCCTCTCCGGCCTCCGGACGCAGCAGCGCCAGCAGCCGGTTGAGGTGTGCCCGCACCAGATCACCGATGTTGCCGCCGCGCCGCTCGTAGGCATAGAGCACTTCGGCCGTGGCGGGATTGTCGAACAGGAAGTCGTAATAGATCTCGGCAAAGCGTGCCGCGCCCTGACCGAGCACGTCCTGGTACTCGGACAAAAGGCGTTCGTCCTCGCCGTCAAGCTGCAAGACGTAGTGGAATTCCTTGCGCTGTTCATGCAACCGCCGCGACGAATCGCCTCGCGACGCGCGCACGTCCGGCTTCCCGCGTTTTGGTGATTTTCCTCCAGCCATCTCTTCTTATGTTGTTGTTATTATCGATGGCAGGACCGTACCACATCGCAAAGCCGCTGCCTAGCCCGCATATTCCACCAGGGCGGAAGCGGGCGGGAGGCAACTTGTTGTCCTGGTGGGCAATGAACCGGGTTTTTTACCCGTGGCCCGGAGTACGATTTGTGCCCACCCGCTTCCTGCTGCGGCCCTGGCGGATTTTCGCTCGGCCTCGGGGGTGCTTCACTCAAGCCGTAGCGACGGCTACGGCTTTCGCTCCAGCTCTCCGAGCCCGGCTGCAAATCCGCCATCATCCGCAGCCCCTGGTGCAATATGCGGGCTAGCCCCGCCCATTCCACCAGGGCGGAAGCGATCCTTCGGCGGTATCACACGAACAGGTCGATGGCCCGATCCGGCGGCAGGGTGCGGATCATGGCCAGCGACGCCGCCTCGTCCTCCGGCAGCTCGTCGTCGATTCCGGCCACGGCACCCCGCGCAGCCTGGCCTTCAGCATCGGCGCGTTCGCGCTGCTCGGCCAGCGAACGATCCGAGACGTCCACGTTCACCAGTGCCACGCCCTGACTCTGGAACATGTCGCGCAGCCTCGGCAGGGCCGCTTCCAGCGCCTCGCGGACCACGGCATGCTGGGCAGTGAAGTTCACCTGGGCCTGATCCTGGTGCATCTGCACCCGTACCTCGATGGGACCCAAATGCGGCGGGTTCAGCCGGATCTCGGCCCCCTGGAGGTTCCGGTTCACCATCCACAGCACACGCTCGCCGACGGCCTGGTCCCAGCCGCTCTGCTGGAAGGGCACCGTGACCTGGGTGCTCGGCAGGGCCGTCGCGGTCGCTGCCGGAGCGGCCTGGGGGGCCTGGGCTGCCGGGGCGGTCATCGGGGCCGCGGTGGCCGGCAGGCTGGCCGCGACATCCGGCGTATCGGCCGGTGCAAGGGCGGTGGGCTGCAGGCTGGCACGGGTCTGCAGCAACTGCTCCATGCGCACCATCAGGCGCTCCGCAGCCGGCCGGAACTCGCCCGCTCGGGGCAGGACCTGCTGCAGCGAGGCCACCGCCTGCCGCACGGCGATGGTCACTGCATCCCCGCCCTTGCCAGCCTCGGCGGCCAACTCGGAAACGATCTCGCCGACCCGTCCACGCAGCCCGGACGGCCCCGCCTCGCGATCGAACCGGCGCAGCAGCGCCGCCAGTCGCTGCTCCAGGGCCTCGCCTGCCGTCGCGGCCACGGTCGCTCCGGGCTGCTCCCTGTTCAGGGGCACGGGTTCCTGCTGCGGCGGCACGGCCAGAAGCAGGGTCAGCAGTTCCGGCAAGGGCTTGCCGTCGGCAACCGGCGGGTCCTCGCCCATGGCCGCCGCCACCGCCTTTGCAGGCGCGCCGGACGGCGTCGCCGTGGTCGCCTCGGGTGCACCGGCCTGGCCATTCAGGATATCGGAAAAATCCGACTCATCTCTTGAAGATTCAGTAATCTGAAGCGATTTTCCCGAATCCGGTGAAGAGCTGGCCGCGACCGGTGCAGGTGTCGGTGCGGGGGCGGGCATCAGTTCCGGCATGAGTGCTTCTCCTGAGCGGGTTGCTTACGGAGAGAAAAGGAGCAAGGGCCGTGCCAGCCCATGTCCAGCAGCGGATTGCCGAGGCGCGAGGCAGTCGGCTCAGCTGTCGTCCCGGCGCCGGCGATGGGACTGAAGGGCGCGCTCGTCGCTGTCGGCCTGTTCGCGCCGATCGCGGTCACGTGCCTCTTCGCGTTGATAGCGTGCCATGACCTTGCCCAGGGCCTCCGAGCGCGAGCGCCGCTGCAGCCACTGCCGGCGCCGGGCCTCGCAGGCCTGCTCGGCCTCGGCAACCGACTTTTGCTGCTGCTCGATGGCCGCGTTGAGCCGGCCCAGGAAGGCATGGAAGTTCTGCAACTCGCGGGCGTGCACACCGTTGCCGCCGCGGGCCTCGAAGCTGCGGGCATACTCGTCGCGATAGGCGATCAACTGGTCGAGCTTGCCACGCTCGGTGGCCAGCCGATCCAGCTCGCGTCCGAGCGCGCGCGCGGCATCCTGCTCCCGATGCTCGGCGACCTGCTTGACCGGCTTCATGCGCTTGGAACGACTCATGCGTCCGGCCCCGTCTGGCTCCCGTCACCGGGACTCATGCCTCGCCCCCCGGCTGCATGGCGTTGCCGAGCAGGCGCTCGAGATCGTCCAGGCTCTCCACCAGCGGCACCTGTTCGTGCATGTCCTGGGCAAGGAAATCCATCAGTGCGGGATGGAAGCGTATGGCCTCGTCCACGCGGGGATCGGAACCGGCCTGGTAGGCGCCCACACTGATCAGGTCGCGGTGGCGCTCGTAGGTGGCATAGAGTTCGCGGAAGCGGCGCGCGGCGGCCAGATGGCGCGGATCGGTGATCTCGGTCATGGCGCGGCTGATGGAGGCCTCGATATCGATGGCCGGATAGTGGCCGGACTCGGCCAGCCGCCGCGACAGCACGATGTGGCCATCGAGAATGGCGCGGGCCGCGTCGGCGATAGGATCGTTCTGGTCGTCGCCCTCGGCCAGCACCGTGTAGAAGGCCGTGATGGATCCACCGCCGACGTCGCCGTTGCCGGCGCGCTCCACCAGCTGCGGCAGCCGCGCGAACACCGACGGCGGATAACCCTTGGTGGCCGGCGGCTCGCCGATGGCCAGCGCGATCTCCCGCTGGGCCTGGGCATAACGGGTCAGGGAATCCATCAGCAGCAGCACCTGCAGGCCCCGGTCACGGAAATGTTCGGCGATGGCGGTCGCCATCTGCGCGCCATGCAGGCGCATGAGCGGCGAGGTATCGGCCGGCGTGGCCACCACCACGGATCGCGCCAGTCCCTCCTCGCCGAGATTGTTCTGCACGAACTCCACCACTTCCCGGCCACGTTCGCCGACCAGCCCGACCACGATGACATCGGCGTTGGTGAAGCGGGTCATCATGCTCAGCAGCACGCTCTTGCCCACGCCGGAGCCGGCAAACAGCCCCATGCGCTGGCCGCGGCCGACACTGAGCAGGGCGTTGATGGCGCGCACGCCGACATCCAGCGGCTCCCGAATCGGCCGCCGGGCCATGGGATTGATCTGCCGACCCGACAGCGGAACGCGCTCCGTGGTCCGCAGCGGTCCCTTGCCGTCCAGCGGCCGGCCAGCGCCGTCGATGACACGGCCCAGCAGCATGTCACCCACCGGCGCCTCGCAGGCGCGGCGAGTGGGAATGACACGGGCGCTGGGGGCCAGGCCACGCAGGTCGCCGGTCGGCATCAGGTACAGGCGGTCCCCGGAAAAACCCACCACCTCGGCCTCGATGCGACTGTTGTCAGGATTGACCACCTCGCAGCGGCTGCCGATCGCGGCCTGGCAACCCTCCGCTTCCAGGGTCAGGCCCACCATGCGCGTGAGCCGTCCCTCGACCACCAGCGGGAGGGGTTCCTGCGCGCGCTGCAGGTAGGGTTGCAGTCGCTGGCGCCAGCGGGCATTGCGATCGGCTTCGGGCAGTCGCAGGCCGGCCTGGCTCACGCCTCGTCACTCCCGCGCTCGCCGCCCATCACCCGGGCGATGACGGCATTGAGCCGGTTCTCGACGGTGGCATCGATCTGCGAGCGCTGGCTCTGCACCCGGCAACCGCCGCGTGTCATCAGCGGATCCTCGACGATCTGCCAGCCCTGTTCCTGTTCGTTCACCGACAGCGTCTCGCGCACCAGCGCGGCATCTTCCGGGTGAAGGTGCACCTGGATCCGGCCCTCCGCCACCGGCAGCTGCGACACTGCCTCGCGCACCACGCCCAGCACCTCGCCGGGATCGGTCTTCAGCTCGCGGCGGACCAGGTGGCGGGCCACGGTCAGCGCCAGGGTGACCAGTTCCTGCTCCACCGTCTCGTCGAGCTTCTCCAGCGGCCGGGCCAGGGTCTGCATCAGGGCCTCGAACTCGCGCACCCGCGCGGTCAGCTCGCGCTGTCCCGCCTCCATGCCCTCGCGCCGGCCCTGCTCGAAACCCTCGGCGTACGCGGCCTTCTGGATTTCCTCGAGCTGGCTCGCGGTCAGCGGCCCGCCGGCACAATCACCGGTGTCGCCGTCGGACACCTCGGGCAGATGCCAGTGCTCGACCGCAACGCCTTCGTCGTCCCCGCGCAGGATGCGGTTGCCGGACTTCATGCCGCCCTCCACGCTTCAGCCGGCATCACACGAACTCCTCGGCACCCTTGCCGCCGAGCATGATGTCGCCGGCCTCGGCCATGCGCCGGGCGATGGAGAGGATTTCCTTCTGCGCCGCCTCGACCTCGGACAGGCGCACCGGCCCCTTGGCCTCCAGGTCGTCGCGCAGCATCTCGGACGCGCGCTTGGACATGTTCTTGAAGATCTTTTCCTTGACCGCATCGTCGGCGCCCTTGAGCGCGATGATGAGGGTGTCGGAGGACACCTCGCGCAGCAGCGCCTGGATGCCCTGGTCGTCGACCTCGGCGAGGTTGTCGAACACGAACATCAGGTCCTGTATCTGCTGGCCCAGCTCGGCATCGTTGTCCTTGATCATTTCCATGATCTCGGCCTCGATCGAGCTGTCGACGAAGTTTAGGATGTCCGCCGCCGACTTGACGCCGCCGACGCCCGAGGACTTGACGTTGTTCTGGTTGCCGCTGAACTGGCGCTCGAGGATGTCGTCCAGCTCCTGCAGCGCGGAGGGCTGGATGCCGTCCAGGGTGGCGATACGCAGCAGTACGTCCACCCGCACCCGCTCCGGCAGGAAGCTGATGACCTCGGCGGCGTGATCGGCATCCAGATAGGACAGCACGATGGCCATGATCTGGGGATGCTCGAGGCGGATGATCTCGGCCACGGCACGCGCATCCATCCACTTCAGCTGCTCCAGCCCCTTGGTATTGCGGCCCAGCAGGATACGATCGATCATGCTGGACGCCTTCTCCTCGCCCAGGGCATCGATCATCACCTTGCGGATATATTCCTCGGAGCCGACACCGAGGGCGGTCTGGTGGGCGACCGCTTCACTGAAGTCGGTCATCACCTCGACCACCTGCTCGCTGGTCACGTTGGTCATCGCCGCCATGGCGGCACCGACCTTCTGCACCTCCTTTGGCCCCATGTGCTTGAGGATCTCGGAGGCGGCATCCTCGCCCAGCGACAGCAGAAAGATCGCCGCGCGCTCGGTGCCGGAGAGCTTGCCCGGTGCCTCAGCCATCGTCACTCACCCAGTTCTTCATCAGCTGCGCCACCCGCTTGGGATCTTCCTTGACCATGTTGCGCGCCATGGCCACATGGTCCTCGTGACTGGGTCCGGCCAGCGCAGCGCCGCCATCCGGAGCGGCGAGCTGCGCCTGACCCTCCTCGCCGCCTTCAGGGAGCTGGGCGGCCGCAGCGGCCGCGGCGGCGAGTGCCTCACGCTCGGCGGCACCGCGCTCGGCCAGGTTGCGCATCACCGGCTTGATGACACCGAAGATGAGGATCAGCACGCCCAGGGCCCCGATCGCCTGCTTGGCGACATTCCACACCCAAGGCTGCTCCAGCAAACCGGGCTCGGGCAGCGGCTCCACCTCGGGCGGCGGCTGGAAGGACTGGTTGATCACCTGCACGCTGTCGCCCCGCTGGGCGTTGAAGCCGATGGCCTCCTTGATCAGGGTGGTGAACTTGGCGATCTCCTCATCGCTCCAGGGCGCGCGCACCGGCTTGCCGTCGGCGTCGAGGGTCTGCTTGTCGTCGATCACCACCGCCACCGACAGCCGGCGCACCGACCCGGTGGCCAGCCGGGTGTGGCTGATGGTCTTGTCCAGCTCGTAGTTGCGGGTGGCGCGCCGGCTGCTGTTGCCGCCGACCCCGGCTGCGCCTTCGCTCAGGGCATCGGCTGCCACGCCGGGCGCAACGCCCCCGCCCGGAGGCTGGTTGGACAGCGCGCCGGGCACACCCACCGCGGCACCGCCGCTGCCGTTCTGTTCCTCGATCACCTGCTCGCTGCGCAGCGCCGGCAGGTCGGGGTTGTAGCTTTCCTGGGTCTTCTCGACCTGGGTGAAGTCCAGCTCCGCGGCGACCTTGGCGCGCACGCCGGCGCTGCCGACCAAGGGCTCGAGCAGGTTCTCGATGCGCCGGGCGTAGGTCTGCTCCAGCTTGCGGTTGTAGGCGAACTGGGTGGAGGTCATGCCGAAGCCGCTGTCGTCGCGGGTGGACAGCAGGTTGCCGGCCTGGTCGACCACGGTGACATCGTTGGCGGTCAGGCGCGGCACGCTGGAGGCCACCAGGTGCACGATGGCCGCCACCTGATCGTCGCTCAGCGTACGTCCCGAATACAGGTTCATCACCACCGAGGCGCTGGGCTTCTCCTGCCGGCGCAGGAACACGGAACGCTTGGGAATGGCGAGATGCACCCGGGCCTCGCGCACGTGCTGCAGGGTGGCGATGGTGCGGCTCAGCTCCCCTTCCAACGCATGCTGGTAGCGGGCGGTCTCGATGAACTGGCTGGTGCCGAAGCCCTGGTCCTCCGACAACAGCTCGAATCCGGCGCCGCTGCCCTTGGGCAGGCCGTCGGCGGCCAGCTTGAGCCGCGCCTCGTGCACCTGGGCCGCCGGCACCATGAGCGCGCCGGTGGCCGTGTCGATCTTGTACGGGATGCCCGACTTCTGCAGCGCGCCCATCACCTGGCTGGCATCCCGCTCCGACAGGTTGCCGTACAGCAGGCTGTAGGTGGGCTGCTGCGACCAGAGCACGATGGCCACGCCCAGCGCGACACTGGCGGCCAGCCCGATCAGCAGGCCGACCTGGCGCATGGGCGTGAGCCCGGCAAAGCCGTGTACCGTTTCCGCTTGTACCAGTGCCATGATCTCGCTCGCTCTCGCTCAGGGGGACTTACATGCTCATGTTCATGACTTGCTGGTAGGCCTCCACCAGCTTGTTGCGCACCTGGGTCATGGCCTGGAAGGACACGCTCGCCTTCTGCAACTGCACCATCACGTCGGTGAGATCCACGTTCGGATCGCCCTTGGCGAAGGCGTTGGCCATGGCGCCGGCGGCCTTCTTCTGTTCGTTGACTTGGTTGATGGACTGTGCCAGCAGGGCGGCAAAGTCCGCCCCCTGCTTGTCCGCGGCCGGCGCCGGCTTGCCGCCGGCCTGGGCCGTGGCCGCCATTGCCCGCATCTGGTCAAGTAGCTGATTGACGTCGATTTCGCTCATCTCGAACTCCTGTTCCGGGTGCCTGCCGGCGGCCGCGGCGGAAACGCGCCGCCAACCGCTTGCTGATGCAGTTTCGGGGCCAGTTCCTCAGCGCGGGACCTGGATGCCCGCCTCGCGCATCCGCGCCAGCTTGTAGCGCAGGGTGCGCGGGCTGATGCCGAGCTGCTCGGCGGCGGCCTTGCGGCTGTCGGTACTGGCCAGCGCGGCCAGGATCAGCCGGTGTTCCCGGCTGCGCAGGTCCTCGCCGAGGCGCTCGCCGCGCCCGGTGTCGGGCGCTTCGATGTGGCCGGCCCCAAGACCTTCGACGCCACCCAGGGCCTCGGCCTCGAAATGCAGGTCGCCGGCCTCGATGCAGTCCCCGCTCATCAGGATGATGGCGCGCTGCAGCACATTCTCCAGCTCGCGCACATTGCCGGGCCAGGCATGCGCCAGCAGCCGGGCCTCGGCGTCGGGGCACAGCGCCGGCACCGGCCGACCGGCCGGCGTGTGGCGCGCGAGCAATTGCCGGGCCAGCGGCAGGATGTCGGCCGGGCGCTCGCGCAGCGGGCGCAGGTGCAGGGGAAAGACGTTGAGGCGATAGAACAGGTCCTCGCGGAAGCGGCCGGCGGCCACTGCCTCGCGCATGACGCGATTGGAAGTGGCCAGCACGCGCACGTCGAGGCGGATGGTTTCCTTGCCGCCGAGGCGCTCGACCTCGCGCTCCTGCAGCACCCGCAGCAGCTTGGCCTGCAGGCCGAGATCCATTTCCGAGATTTCGTCGAGCAGCAGGGTGCCGCCCTGGGCCTGCTCGAACTTGCCGGCGCGGCTCTGGTAGGCGCCGGTGAAGGCACCCTTTTCGTAGCCGAACAGCACCGCCTCCAGCATGTTCTCGGGAATCGCCGCGCAGTTGATGGCGACGAAGGGACCCTCGCGACGATCGGAATGGTCATGGATGTAACGGGCGAAGACCTCCTTGCCGGTGCCGGACTCGCCGGTGATCATCACCGTGGCGTCGGTCTCGGCCACGCGCTCGGCCAGCGCCGCCAGCGACCGGGTATGGGCGTCCTCGGCCACCAGGCCGGCATCACTGTCCGTGGCCCGCGGCAGGTAGCGGTTCACCATGTCCACCAGCACCTCGGCCTCGAAGGGCTTGAGCAGGTAGTCGGACGCGCCCAGGCGCATGGCCTCCACGGCCTTCTGTACCGTGCCGTAGGCAGTCATCAGCACCACCGGCAGATGCGGCTGGCGACTGCGGATCTGCCGGAGCAGGCGGTGGCCGTCCAGCTCCGGCATCTGCACATCGCTGACCACCATGCCGATCGGCTCGCGCGCCAGGATCTCCAGCGCGCTGCGGCCATCGCCCGCCGCGCGCGCCGGAATGCCGGCCAGCTCCAGGGTGTCGCACAGGGCCTCGCTCAGCGAAGGGTCGTCTTCGACGATCAGAACGGCTGCGGAATCTTGCATCATCGGGCTCCTTGGGAGAGTCGACCGGCCGTGTGCGCCGCAAGCGGCGCCATGCCGGTGGTGGAATCGGTGGGCAGGGGTTCGGCCGCCGCGCGCGGCAGGCGGATCTCGAAGCGGGCGCCGGTCTCGGCCGGCCGCACACGGATACGGCCGCCATGGGCCTCCACCGTGTTGCGCACCACGGCCAGCCCCAGGCCGGTGCCTTCGCTCCGGGTGGTGTAGAAGGGCTCGAATACGCGCTCGCGATCGGCCTCGGCGATGCCGGGACCGTTGTCGGCCACTTCCAGAATCAGAAAACCCGCGTCATCGCCTGCCGTGACCTCGATGGCATCGGCACCGGCCTGCAGAGCGTTCTCGACCAGGTTGGCCAGCGCCGCCCCCAGCATGTCCACACTGCCGGGCAATACGAATTCGGCCAGCGCGTCGGGCAAGCGGCAGCGCAGGCATGCCCCGGCGGCGGCGAGTGCGGCCTCGCTGCGCGCCGCCAGCGTCGCGACCAGATCCTGCAGGGCAAAACCGCCCTGCGCCACCTCGCCGCCCCGGGCGAAGGCGAGCATGTCATTGACCAGGCGTTCCAGATGACGCAGGCGCTCGACCAGCTTGTTGCGGAAACGCGCCTGGCGCGCGGCATCGAGGCGGGCGTGACCGAGCTGACCGGCATAGAGCAGCGCGGCGGACAGCGGGGTACGGATCTGGTGGGCCAGCCCGGCGGCCATCTCGCCGATGGCGCTCAGGCGCTGCTGCCTTTCCAGCGCCTCCTCGAGCTGGCGCTGTTCCGTGACATCGGTGAGCAGCAGGATGCAGCCGTCGCCCTGGGCCAGGTCGCGCCGCGCCATGCTCACCCGGCGGCCGTCGGCCAGCGCCAGTTCGTTGCCGCGCAGCCGCGCGCCCCGGACCGACAGTACCCGCTGCCAGACCTGGCCGGTCAGCTCGCCGCCGAACCAGACGCGGGCGGCGGCATTGGCCTCGCGGATACGGCCGTCGCCATCGATGTGCAGCACCGCGCCGGGCAAGGTCGCCAGCAGCGTCTCCAGCCTGTCGGCCAGCGCCAGGCGCTCGGAGCGGGTCGCCGCCAGTTCCTCCGCCAGTGCCGCGGCCCGCTGCTCCAGGTCCCGGTAGGAAGACTCCAGTGCCGCGGACATGCGGTTGAACGCCAGGAAGGCGTCGGCGAGGGTCTGGGCATTCGGCTGTTCGGCCTGGTTCATCGGCGATCCCGGTCGTTGCGGTTCGTCTCGCTGGCGGCAACGGCTTGCCAGCGGCATGCCGGTGGCAAAGCAGCAAACGTGCCAGAAATCGGGAAGTCTTTCTAATCAACCAGTTGGGAATGAAGGAAGCGGCAGGCGTCAATCTGCCGACGGAAAATCGCCGCATTGGGAGCCGGGGCCGCGACGGAAAAGCGAAGACATGAAAAGCGCCACTGAATCCACGGAATCCGCGAAAAGGAAAAGAATGTCAGTGGGTCGCATGCCTGTCCCGTAGCCCGTATGCAGGCCGAAGGCCGAAATCCGGGGAGAGCCGGAACAGCCTCCGGATTACGCTGCGCTCCATCCGGGCTACACGACTGAAGGAAAAAGATCAAAAGCGCTACTGAATCCACGGAACCCGCGAAAAGGTAGTAGTGCGCAAGGGCATGTCGCACGACCGAAACGGCCGTGGATGCGGTGGATTCCGTGGCCATCGACGCAAAAATAAAAGGCGCCACCGAATCCAATCGAACCCGCGAGAATGATAAAGAACGCAACCGCAGGACTGGTAGGATGGGCAAAGGCGCGCAGCGACGTGCCCATCAGCATCCCGTGACCGTCATGATGGGCACGGCCCTTCGGGCCTTTGCCCATCCTGCAAATTCTGAATCCACGAAACCCGCGAAAGAGCAAAGAGCGAAACGGCGCGCCAGGCAACCCGTGACTGCCGTGGATGCGGTGGATTCGGTGGCCATGACAATGGCGGGAAAAAGCCCGGGCCGGGCCCGGGCGGAGTTCAGGCGTTGGCGCGCTGCAGGCCGTACTTGCGCAGCTTCTCGACCAGCGTGGTGCGGCGCATGCCGAGCCGCTTGGCGGCATGGGCCACCACGCCGTCGGCATCGTCCAGCGCCTGCTTGATGAAGCTCTGTTCGAGATTGCTCAGGTGTTCCTTGAGATCGATGCCGCCGCGCGGCAGGCGCGGCTCCTGGTACTCGATGGGGGTGGGGTTGAGCACCAGCTGATCCTCGGCCGCCTTCTTGGCCCTGGCCTCGGCCAGCGCATCCTCGGTCTGGAACTTCTCCGGCAGCTCGGCCACGTCCACCACGCCGAAGGGATAGAGGATGGCCAGCCGCTCGATCAGGTTGGCCAGCTCGCGCACGTTGCCCGGCCAGGTGTACTGGCACAGCGACATGACGGCGGCGGAGGTCAGGCGCACCGAGCCGCGCTTCTCGTGCTCGATGCGGCGGATGAGTTCGTTGACCAGCAGCGGGATGTCCTCCACCCGCTCGCGCAGCGGGGGCATCTCGATGGGGAAGACGTTCAGGCGATAGAAGAGATCCTCGCGGAACTTGCCTTCCTTCACCGCCTCCTCGAGGTTGCGGTGGGTGGCGGCAATGATGCGGACATTGGCCTCGATGCTCTTGTTGCTGCCCACCCGCTCGAAGGTGCGCTCCTGCAGCACGCGCAACAGCTTGACCTGCATGGGCAGGCTCATGTCGCCGATCTCGTCGAGGAACAGGGTGCCGCCCTCTGCCATCTCGAAGCGGCCCTGGCGGGCGGAGATGGCGCCAGTGAAGGCACCCTTCTCGTGACCGAACAGCTCGGATTCGAGCAGATCCCCCGGAATGGCGCCGCAGTTGATGGGCACGAAGGGCTTGTCACGACGCGCGGAGTAGTAGTGGAGGTTGCGCGCCACCACCTCCTTGCCGGTGCCGGACTCGCCGAGGATGAGCACGGTGGCGTCGGAATCCGCCACCTGCTGGATGTGCTTGCGCACCGTCTGGATGGCGCGGGAGCTGCCGACCAGGCTGCGGAACAGATCCACCGGGCGCTGGCGGCCGGCGGCCTGATGGGATTCGCGGTAGACCTCGGCCTGGTGCAGGGCGTTGGTCAACTGGCTGTAGCGCGGTGGCATTTCGACGCGACCCAGGATAGCCGAGCCGGCATCGATGGCCACTGTCGGCTCCTTGCCCTTCTCGGCCAGCAGGAAGATGGGCAAATGGGGGTCGAAGTCGTGAATCTGCTGCAACAGGCGCTCGAGCTGGGTGTCGGTCTCGCAACCGCCGACCAGCACCGCCAGCAGTGCCTCGGGCTTGCCTGCCGCTTCCTGCCAGGCCTCGCAGCCCGCGACGATCTCCGCGTCGCGATCGATGAATTCGAGCACCGCCCGCAACTGCTGCGCGCGCTCCCCGTCTGCCTCGATGATGAGTACCTTGCCATCCAGCGACATGAGTCGTCCTCCCGGGTCGACCATTGTCCGAGCGTGCGCTGCGGGGGTGTAGCCAGGGCCGGACGCGCCGGCGCATCCGCCGCTCGGTTCGTTTCTTTAGGTAGGGTAGGAGGAAGTTAAACACCCTTTTCCGGAAATGTCAAAATTCCGGCGGGCCAGGAAGTGGAAAATCAGGCTGTTGGATGCCGAATCCGCTGCATCGGCGGCCGCATCCAGGCATCGCGCAACCGGCGGTTCTGTTTGCGGGTGCACGACACGGGCTGGCGCCACCCGGCCGGATGGCGGCCGCCGGCCAGGATCGGGCCAGCGCGACAAGCGGGCGGTCACCGCGCGAGTGTCTGCACGGCCGCGTAGGCATCGCGTCCGCGGCGGCCGCTGGCCAGGCGTCCCAGATCCGCCGCCAGGGCATCGCGCCGGGCGCCGGCGCGGGCGAGGATCCGCCGGTCGCGGGCGATCAGTTTCTCGATCACCGCACGAACGGCAACCGCTTCCGCGGGATCGACGGCCGCCAACGCCCTTTCGAGCAGGGGCCGCCGCCGCGCCTCCAGCGCCGCCACCTTGTCCCAGTCTTCCGCGTCGGCGGCCGCCTCCATCCCGGCCGTGAGCGCCAGCGCGGCCGAAAGCGGCGCCTCCTCAGGCACCGGCCGAAACCGCCGGCCCGTCGGCCTGGCCGTCGCCGCGCATCTCGGTGGGGATGGCGTCCCAGGCCGACTTGATCTCGCGCAGCAGGCCCGCGACCTCGTCGAGAATGGCCGTGTCATCGCGCAGGTTGGCTTCGACCAGGCGCCGGCTCATGTAGTCGTAGAGTTCATCGAGATTGCGCGCGATGTCGCCGCCCCGCTCCTTGTCCAGGCTGGCCTGAAGGCCCTCGATGACCGATATCGCCAGGCCGATGTGGCGCCCCTTCTCGGCCACGTTGCCCAGTTCCATGAAACCGCGGGCGCGAGCCACCTTCTCCAGAGCGCCTTCCAGCAGCAACTGGACAATGCGATGGGGGCTGGCGCTCATCACCTCGGAAGCGGTACCGATGCGCGCATACTGCTGTGCCTTGCCCATGGGCGTGTAGGTCATGATCTCTGTCCTCTATCCTCTGCAGGATACTTGCGGATTGCGACAACCGGCCCCGGCGCGGTCGGGCGCCGGGCCGCCGGACTCACTTCTGCGACCCGCCGGGGGTCAGCTTTGCCAGTGAACTCAACTGCTGGGCGAGAAACTGGCTGGTCGAATTCAGTTGCGCCACCAGCGCATCCATGGCGTTGAACTGCCGGAACAGCCGCGCCTCCAGCGCCTGCATCCTCGCCTCCAGGCGCTCGCGGTCCTCGTTGATGTCCTCGATGCGGTCGTTCAGGCCGTCGATCCGGGTTTCCAGCAGGCCGTCATCGTCGAGCAACTGGTCCAGCAGGGTATCGAGCCGGTCGGCATAGCCGCGGGTGAAGGTGAGGTTGCCGCGCGCCCCGATGGCGCCGCCGTTGACCTGTATCTCCAGGCCGTTGGCCGTGAGCTTCTGGCCGGAACCCGCGCCGGCGACACCGCCGATGCTGCCCGCCACGTCCTGGCCCGCCGTGCCGGCACCCGTCGAAAGCCCCAGGGTCGCCGTGGTGTTGGTGTCCACCGCGGTGATCTCCACGCCGGAGGCGCTGCCGTAACGCGAGGAGGTGATGACGAGCTGGTTGCTCGCGTTCACCGTCACCGCCACGCTCACCCCGGCGTCCGCCAGGGCGCTGGCCCCGTTGATGCGGTTCTGGATCTCCTGGGCCAGCTCGGCGTTGGAGGCGTAGGTCTTCCGGGTCAGAGTGATGGTGCCGGCGTCCACGCCGTCCACCTTGATGGCAAAGGTGTCGTTGCTGGCATCCACCGTCAGCGAGCCGATGGCGCTGCCGGCGGTCAGGGCGCCCTGGGTCGCCAGGGCAGTCACATCGATGGCGTATTCTCCCGGCGCCACGTCCTCGTCCGCGCTCAGATACTCGATGGCGGCATCGCTTGGCGTGCCCACGGCGGCAAAGAGCTTCACCACCTGGTCCAGGTCGCTCGAAAGCGCGGCATCCAGCTTGCTCGAATCCAGAGACAGGGTGCCGTCGCGCTCGCTGACGATGCCGATGGCGGCCAGGGAATCGTAGGTTCCGGTCAGGTATTCCACCCGGTCGGAGATGATGTTGCGCAACTGCCCGGTGATGATCCTCAGGCTGGCATCGCCGTTCAGCACGCCCGCCGTCTCCGTCTCCGCATCGTAGGAGGTCATGGCGTCGATGGTCTGTATCAGCTCGTTGTAGCTGTTGACGAACCCGGTGATCTGGCTGGCGATCTCGCCCGTGTTGAGGCTGATCTCCATGCTGCTGGGGCTGCCGGGCGCTGCCTTGCGGAGGTCGAGCGTGACACCGGGAATGGCCGTCACCTGGTTGCTGTCGCTGTAGAGGGTAAGGCCATCGACCACCACCTCGGCATCCTGCCCCGCCACGGTCTGGACCATGTTGGTGGCGCCGTTGGCCAGCGCCAGGCGCGAGAGGCCGGCGCCGTCGGTATCGTTGCCGTCGTCGTCGGCCACGGTGATTTCTAGATTGTTGGCCGCCCCCGTGTCCTCGACGCTCAGCAACAGCCTGTATGAATTGCTGCCCGAGCCGTCGTCCACGATGGTGGCGCGCACGCCGATGTCGGCATCGTTGATGGTGTCGCGCACCTCCTCCAGGGTGCTGCCCGCGGCGATGCTGACCGTCTTGATGGCCTTGTCCGGGTCGGCGGTGAAGCTGTAGCTGCCGTCGCCGTATCCCGTGCCGTCGGCATAGCCGGAGGCCGTGCCGAACTTGAAAGTGAGGGTGCCGCCGCCGACCACGTCGCTCAGCGAGCCGAACTCGCCGGCGCGGGTGGCCAGGCTCTGGGCGGCAGCCAGTTGCCGCACCTCGACCGACATCTTGCCGGTCGGCGCCGTGCTGGTCACGCTGGCGGAAAACAGGCTCTCGTCACCCACGCTCACGGTGCGCTGGCGGAAGCCGCTCAGGCTCCTGAGCGAGGAAAAGGAACTCTGAAAGGAGGCCAGCGCGCTCTTGAGGCTGCCCAGGGCGGACAGGCGCGCCTGTATGTCCGCTTCCTTCACATTCAGCCGACCCTCCACGGGCTGCCGCTCCGCCGCGACCAGGCCGCTGACGATGCCGGACACATCGAGGCCGGAACCGATGCCGGGGGATGTCAGGGTTGCCATCAGGCCCTCCTGTGTTGAACCCGATGCAAGGAATGCAAGATGGATGCCCGTTCAGGCCTCGGTGGAGAGGAGCAGCCCCTGCTGCGCCGAGCGCGCCGCCTCGAGACGCCGCGCCAGGGCCAGGGCCTCCTCCGAGGGGATCTGCCGCACCACCTCCTCGGTTTCGGCATCGACCACCTTGACCACCAGCCGGTCCGTGGTCTCGTCGATGCTGAACTCGAGATTGCGGCGCACCATCTGCACCTGCTCCTGCAGGCGGACCACGGCCCGGTCCAGCGCCTCGGCCGTGGCCTCCTCCAGCTCTGGCCGCCGCGCACCGTCATCCGGCCGGTCCGACCCTGCCAGCCGCGACAGGCGCCCCGGCTCCGGAACGGCCGGCGCCGGACCGCGCACGCCGGCACTCCCCGCGGCCTGGGCCTGCGGGGGACTGCCGGGCAAGGCGATGAGCATGGAAGTCATTCAGACACCCTCCTCGCGCCGACGGCGCCCGCCGCCTTCCCTGGCAGCGGCATCGGCGCCTTGCGTCGCCGCTTACTGCAGGAGCTGCAGCGCGAGCTGGGGCACCGCATTGGCCTGGGCCAGCATGGCCACGCCGGCCTGCTGCAGGATCTGCATCCGGGTCATGTTGGCCGTCTCGGCCGCGAAGTCCGTGTCCCGGATCCGCGAGCGCGCGGCCGACAGGTTCTCGGACGTGGTCTGCAGGTTGGCGATGGTGGTCTCCACCCGGTTCTGGACGGCACCCAGCCTGGCGCGGGAGCTGTTGATGGTATCCAGCGCCGCATCCACCGCCAGGATCGCCGCGTTGGCGCCGGACACGTCCGAGATATCCACGGCGGAGATGGAGCCCGTGGCGCTCACGGTGGCCGAACCGAAACCGAGCAGGGCCTGGCCTGAATTGAAGGTGATGTTGTCGCTGGACTGCAGTGTCACCTGCCCTTTGAAGGTCAGGTTCTGAGTTACGGAACCACTATCATCGCCAGCCGTTTCCGCCGCAAGGGGGTTGCTACTGAATACCGTAGCCAAGGTACCACTAGACCCCGCTGCAGTGGTGTTGTCATTAAAAGCTATGGTTTCCGAAACCACGATATCGCGCCCGTCGTCTGCCTGCAACTGGAGCGCTCCAGCCGAGGTGATGGTCGCGGTAATACCGGTGTCGAACTGCTTGCTGTTGATGGCATCGACCGCCGCCTGCATGCTGATGGTGTTGGTCGTACCGTCCAGCGTGGTCCCGCTGAAGATCTGCTCGCCGTTGATGGTCAGGGTATAGGAGAGCGTATCCGTAGCTCCAAACGTAATACCGCTGGCATCCAGGAAATTGTCTGCGCTGGCCTCGGCAAAGGTCTGGGTGTTGTCAGCGACTGCTGTCACGCCGGCGATGTTGCTGTCGTTGATGGCCCGGGCCTTGGCATAGGCGCTGGTATCACCCTGATAGGTCAGGTTGGCACCGACATAATCCACTGAGTCGTTGACGGGTTTACCATTGATCTGCAGATTCCCGCCGGAGATGGCGTTGCCGTCGACGCCAGTATAATTCTGGGCATCAGACTGCAGGGTAGTGGCTGCGAAACCACCGCCTGCCCCGGCAGCCGTACCCGCGGAATAACTCTGATCACTGCTGGCATTCACATAGGCGCCGATATCGTCGGTGCGCATGCTGTCCACGCTGACGCTGAGGGTCTGGTTGGCGTTGGCGCCCACCTGGAACTGCTGGGCGGTGAAGGTGCCATCCAGCAGCTTGAGGCCGTTGAACTCGGTGGTGGTGGAGATGCGGTCCAGCTCCTCGACGAGCTGGTTGACCTCTTCCTGCAGGGCGGCGCGGTCGGAGGCCGAGTTGGTGGAGTTGGCCGACTGGATCGCCAGCTCGCGGATGCGCTGCAGGATGTCGGTGGCCGACGACATGGCGCCCTCGGCGGTCTGGGCCAGGGAGATGGCGTCGTTGGCGTTGCGCGCCGCCTGGTTCAGGCCGCGGATCTGTGCGCTCATGCGCTCGGAAATGGCCAGGCCGGCGGCGTCGTCCTTGGCGCTGTTGATGCGCAGGCCCGAGGACAGGCGCTGGATGGAAGTCGCCAGGGAGGTCTGGCTGC
Source organism: Thiohalobacter sp. (assembly GCF_027000115.1). Taxonomy (NCBI): domain Bacteria; kingdom Pseudomonadati; phylum Pseudomonadota; class Gammaproteobacteria; order Thiohalobacterales; family Thiohalobacteraceae; genus Thiohalobacter; species Thiohalobacter sp. Next base: position 32,010 of record NZ_JALTON010000002.1, read on the forward strand.
GGGTCAGGTTGCGCTGGGCGTTCAGCGACATGACGTTGGTATTGATGACCTGAGGCATGATCTGCTCTCCTCGTTTTCGTGCCCGGTCAGCGGCTTGCGCGATCCGGGTCTTGAACCTTGACGGATATGCCCGTGCGGACATTCACCGTCCCCGACTGTGTCAACGGCCGCCCGAGGCAAAACTTTAACCCGCGTATTGCACCTCAGGGGTGGGGATGACGGCGGCTCCGGGAAAACGGCAGGCCGGATCAGGCCCGAAGGGCCGTGATCCAACGGGCGCGGGCCAGTTCCATCCCGCGCGAGGGGATGCGGAATCAGAGGAAGTTGAACAGCGAGAGGCCGCTGACCTTGACGTAGGCCTGCTGGGCGGCCTGGAGAACAACCATCTGGCGGTTGAGTTCGGTGGCGGCCTCGGCGATGTCGAGGTCCTCGATGCGGGAGCGCGTCTCGCGCAGCCGCACCAGGAAGCCCTCGTTGACATCCTGTTCCCGGTCCAGGGCGTTGAGCCGGGCGCCGACCCGGGCGCGGGTTGCCAGCACGCGCTCCAGGGCGTTGTCGATCTCGGTGAGGCTGTTTCCGCCGGGATTGTCGGCGTCGAGATCGGCGGCGAGCCGGTAGAGGCTGGTGAACACATCCTGATAGGCGGTGCCGGTGGCGTCCGGCACCTTCATGAAGACCTCCAGCCCGGAGTCGCTGTCGGCGACGCGCCTCGAGCTGCCCACCTGCAGGCTGCGCTGACCCTGGTCGCCGGCGTAGGCGAAGCTGCCCCCGCCATTGTCGACGAAGGGCCGGGTGCCGGTCCGGGTGCCGGCGAACAGGTAGTCGCCGTTGCCGTCGCGGGTGTTGGCCAACGCGAGCAGCTCGTCGAGCAGTTCCCGGATCTCGACCGCGACAGCCTGCCGGTCTTGTGCGGTGAGGGTATCATTGAGTCCCTGCACGGTCAGTTCGCGCGCCCGTTGCAACAGGTTGTCGACATTGCCGAGCACGGTATCTTCCAGCTCCAGGCGATTGCGCGCGGCCAGGATGTTTTGCTGGAACTGCTCGGTGCGCGCTATGGCCTCGGAAAGCCCGACCACCTGGGCGGCCGCGGTGGGATCGTCCGAGGGATCGAGAAAGCGCCGGCCGGTGGAGAGCTGCATCTGGCTTTCGAACACCCTTTGCTGCTGTTCCAGCATGGCGTCGACGCCGCCCTGGTAGAAGGTCGCGGAAGAGAGTCGGATCATGGCCTACCTCTGGGTCGCCGAGAGCAGGGCCTGGAACATGGTGTCGGCCACCGTGATGACCTGGGCCATGGCCTGGTAGGCCTGCTGGTAGCGCAGGAGGTTGGCGGCCTCCTCGTCAAGGTTGACGCCCTGCACCGAGTCCCGCTGCTCGCGTGCGTGCTCGTTGAGTTTCGTCTGCGCATCACGGTTGATCTCGGCCTGGCGGGTGCGGGTGGCGCTGTCCGACAGCAGCCGGGCATAGGCGCCCTGCAGGTTGGCGGTGCCGTTTTCGGTCAGCAGCGCCGTCTGCAGATCGCCCAGTGCCAGGGCGTTGGCGTTGTCTCCGATCCCGCCGGTGTTGGCGTCGATGACGAACTGGTCGTTGGTGAGCGGGTTGCCATCGATGGTGAAGGTGATGCCGGCAACCGTGTAGCTGCTGCCGGCATCGGTCGCCGGGTCGTAGCCGAGGGTGTAGTTGTTGCCGCCCAGCGTATAGCTGAACAGGTTCGTGCTGTCGTCGTAGGTGAAGGTGATGGGCGCGCCCAGCGCGCTGAAGGTCGAATCCACCGACTGGAAACCGAAACGGCCGGTCCCGGTATTGACGGGCAGGCCGTTGGCGTTGGTCGCCTCGGTGATGCGCACCGGCGCCGCGGCGGCGATGCGGCGCGCGTCGCCGATCAGCAGGGCAATGTCATCGGCCCCGTCGCGGGTCGGCCGGATCTGGAAGGAATCGCCGGCATTGGGCGTGCCGCCCACCACGATGCTCAGGCCATCAGCGGTGAAGGGCGAGGCAACGGTGCCCGCGCCGCTGAGGGCCACGGCGTTGCCGTCGCTGTCGGTCAGGGACCAGGCGGATCCGTCCCAGGAAAGGACATAGTCCTTTGTGGTCAGCCGGTCGAGATTGGCGGTGTCGTAGCTCACGGTCAGGGTGCCGGTACCGCCGTTGCCACTGTGGGCCGACCAGGCCGGAGCGGCCGACTGGAAGAACGGCCCGCCCGGGTTGCCGTCCAGGTCCATGCCGAGCTGGTGCCGGGCGTTGAACTCGTTGGCCAGCACCACGCCGATGCGCCCGATGGCATTCTGCGCGGGATCCAGTATCTCGTCGCGAAAGGCCAGCAGCCCGGCCAGCTTGCCGCCCGTGATGTTGGGCGTAATGGTGGTGGAGAGATTGCCGACGCTGTACTGGATTTCCTTGTGATTGGCGTCATAGGGGCTGCCCGTCACCGACAGGGTGCCTGCCGAGCCGCCGGTGACCAGTGACTGGCCGTTGCCGATGAAGACATTCAGGGTGCCGTCGTCCTGTTGCACCGTCTTGACCGAGACAAAGGCGGACAGTTGCTCGATCATGCGGTCGCGCCGGTCCAGCAGATCGTTGGGCGGATTGCCGCCAGCGCGCCCGGTCGCCACCACGATATCCTCGTTGATATCGGCAATGGACTGGCTGAGGCTGTTGATTTCGGCCACCATCGACTCGAGCTGGCCATTGAGGTCGCGGCGCACGCTGGTGATCTGGTCGTCCAGGTAGCCGAAGCGCCCGACCAGGGACTCGGCCTCGGTGAGCAGGAGCTGCCGCTCCGGGATCGAGGCCGGATTGTCCGCCAGGGTCTGCACCGCCTGAAAGAAGCGCTCCAGTCCGCCGTTCAGGCCGGCCACCGGATCGCCAAGCACATCCGAGACACGCCCCGCGAACTGCTCGTAGATGGCGTAACGCTCGCTCGACGACGTGGTATCGCGCACCCGCTCGGTCAGGAACTGGTCATAGGTCCGCCGGATGGAATCGATGGTGACCCCGCTGCCGATGTAGCCGCCGCCCGTGAACTGCGGTATCTGCGCACTGAGGTCCACCCGCTGGCGGGTATAGCCGGGCGTGTTGGCATTGGCGATGTTCTGCCCCGTCGTGCTCAGCAGCGCCTGGTAGGCGAGCAGTCCCGAGGTGGCGGTTCCGAAGATGGTGGACATGCTCAGTCGACTCCCTGTTCATCGACCATGGCGAGCCGCCGCGGTCCCTGCAGTGCCGCGAGCGCGTCCCGCAGTTCGGGGCCGCGATAGATGCGCATTACCTTGTCCGCATAGGCCGGATCGGTGGCATAGCCGGCATCGGCGATCGCCCGCACATAGGACTCGGCGTCACCGGCCCGCGCCAGCGCCTCTCGATACCGCGTGCTGCCGCGAATGAAGGCGGCATAGTCGGCCATGCTGTCGGCGGGCGATGCGTAGGCGCGGAAGACGGCGCGCTCCCGGTTCACCACGCCATCACGGTACTCCAGGGTGCCGCTGCCGACACGCTCGCCCGCCCAGCGCCGGTCGGCCTTGATGCCGAACAGGTTGTAGCTGGGGCGACCATCCTCGTGGCGGGGCATGCGCCGGCCCCAGCCGGATTCCAGTGCGGCCTGGGCAATCAGAACCGCGGGATCCACCCCCAGCCCGGCGGCAGCCTCGCGGGCATGCGGCCACAGGCTGCGCACAAATTCGGCCGGGGTTCCGGGTGGCCAGTCGAGCGCCGCGTCCGGGGCCGCGGCGCGCGTCTCGCCGGAAGAAAAAGCGGTCCGGGGTGCCACCCTCCCTGGCGGCATCCGCGGACCCGTGGGTGCCGAAGGCGACCCACCGACGGGGGGTATGGCAAAGGGGTCCGAGGGCGATCGGGGTCGGGCCTCGGCCGCACTGCCGCCGCCGAGCTGGCGCACCAGCATGTCGGCAAGACCGAGCCCCCTGCCCTTCGTGAGTTCCAGACCGATCTGCTGGTCGTACATGCCCTGGTAGAAACGGGTCTGGTCGTTGTCCAGGAATCCGTCGCCCAGGCTCGCCTCGCGCATGCTCTTGAGCACCATGTTGACGAACAGGGCCTCGAACTGCCCGGCCACCTTGCGCAGGGTCTCCGGGTCGCGCCCGCCGTCCGCGCGCACCTGGCCCCGCAGGGCGGCAAGGCCCTGGAGATCGGTGTAGACGGAAGGATCGGCGGACAGGCCCATCATTGTTGCATCCTCAGAGCACGATCAGCTCGGCGCGCAGCGCACCGGCCTCCTTCAGCGCTTCGAGTATCGCCACCAGGTCACCGGGCGCGGCCCCGACCCGGTTGACCGCCAGCACGATGTCGTTGAGCGTGACGCCGGGCTCGAACAGGAACATGCGCCGGCCCGACTCTTCCACGGTCACGTCGCTGGAGGGGGTGACCACGGTCTGCCCGGCGGACAGCGGCGCGGGCTGGCTGACCTGCATGTCCTCGGTGATGGTCACGGTCAGGCTGCCGTGGGCGACCGCCGCCGGCATGACCCGTACATGGCTGCCGATCACCACGGTGCCGGTACGGGAGTTGACGATCACCCGCGCCGGCGCGTCGCCCGGCATCACCTCGATGTTTTCCAGCATGGAGACGAAGGCCACCCGCTGGGCCGGATCGCGCGGCGCGTTGACGCGCACCGAGGAGGCGTCCAGGGGCCGCGCGGTGCCGGGGCCGACAGTGCGGTTTATGGACTCGGCCAGCCGGTTGGCCGTGGTGAAATCGGCCGTGTGCAGGTTCAGGGTCAGGCTGTCGCCCCGCGCGAAGGGCGAGCTGACCTCGCGCTCTACCGTCGCGCCGTTCGGGATGCGGCCGACGCTGGGTACGTTGACCGTGATGCGCGAGCCATCGCTGCCCTCTGCGCTGAGCCCGCCGACCACCAGGTTGCCCTGGGCCATGGCATAGACCTGCCCGTCGGCACCCTTGAGGGGGGTCATCAGCAAGGTGCCCCCGCGCAGGCTCTTGGCGTCGCCGATCGAGGAAACGGTGACATCGATGGTCTGGCCGCGCTTGGCGAAGGGCGGCAGGGTGGCGCTGATGGTGACTGCGGCGACGTTCTTGGGCTTGGCATTGAGATCGGGCGGCACGGTGACGCCGAACCTGGCCAGCATGCTCTTGATGCTCTGCAGGGTATAGGGCACCTGCTGGGTCTTGTCACCGGTGCCGCTGAGCCCGACCACGATACCGTAGCCGACAAGCTGGTTGTCGCGCACGCCGGCCACGGCGGCAATGTCCTTGACCCGCTCGGCCAGGACCTGGCCCACGGCCAGCGGGAACAGCATTCCCAGGAGCACGAGTCTTTGAATCAGCCTGTTCATGTTGGTCTCTCCCCCGCCTTCAGAACGGCCATATGGGGCTGTTGAAGAAGCGCGTCAGCCAGCCCATGGTGTTGGCATCGGCCAGGGTGCCGCGTCCGCTGTAGGTGATGCGGGCATCGGCGACCTGGCTCGACAGCACCGTGTTGTCCGCCTTGACGTCCTCGGGTCGCACGATGCCGGAAATCTGGATGTACTCGTCGCCCTGGTTCAGGGTCAGCCACTTTTCCCCGCGCACATAGAGGTTGCCGTTGGGCAGGACCTCGGCCACGGTGACACTGATGTTGCCGGTCAGGCTGTTGGACTGCTGGCTGTCACCCGAGCCGTCGAACTCGTTGGTCGAGTCCATGGCCGTGCCCAGCGTGCGGGTGCTGTCCTTGAGCCCCGGCAACAGCGGCACGTCGTAGCGCAGCGCCGAGCCCAGCAGGGTCGGATTGGCCGTATTGACCTTGGTCTCCTTGCTGGTGCTGGTGGTGGCCTTCTTGCTGGCCTGGGTCTTCTCCTGCAGGACGATGGTCAGGATGTCCCCGACCCGGCGCGCGGTCCGATCCTCGAACAGCGCCAGACCGTAGCCCGGCTGGTAGATGGCACCGTCGGTCTGTGCCGGCGGCGCGGGCACCGGCGGCATGGCGGCGCGGTAGTTGCCGGGCGCCACCGACTGGCTGGCACAACCACCCAGCAGCAGGGCGTACAGCGCCAGTACCGTAGTGACGAGGCTGTTCCGGGCTTCAGCGTTCATTGGCCTGTCCCGCGTTCATCAGAGGTTGTTGTTGACGTACTGCAGCATGCGATCGCTGGTCGAGATGGCCTTGGAGTTCATCTCATAGGCGCGCTGGGTCTCGATCATGTTCACCAGTTCCTCGACCACGTTCACGTTGGAAGTTTCCAACGCGCCCTGGACGAGGGTACCCATGCCGCTGATCCCGGGATTGCCGGTGATGGGCGCGCCGCTGGAAGCCGTTTCCAGGAACAGGCTGTCGCCGATGGGCTGCAGGCCGGTGGGGTTGATGAAGTCGGCAAGCTGGATATTGCCAAGCTGGGTCGGTGCCGCCTGCCCCGAGATCTGCACCGACACCGTGCCGTCCGAGCCGATGGTCACGCTCTGCGCATTCTCGGGAATGGTGATGGAAGGCTGGATCAGGTTGCCGTTGGCCGTGACCAGTTGCCCGGTGGCATCGGTCATCAGGGCGCCGCTGCGGGTGTAGGCCAGGGTGCCGTCGGGCAGCAGCACCTGCAGGAAGCCGCGGCCGGAGATGGCGACATCGAGGCTGTTGTTGGTCTGCACGATGTTGCCCTGGGTGTGCAGCTTCTGTGTGGCGACCGCGCGCACGCCGGTGCCCATCATGAAGCCGGAGGGCAACTGGGTATCCTGCGAGGCCTGGGCACCGGCCTGGCGCACGTTCTGGTAGAGCAGATCCTCGAACAGCGCGCGGTCCTTCTTGAAACCGGTGGTGTTGACATTGGCCAGGTTATTGGAGATGACGCTCATGCGCGTCTGCTGCGCCTCCAGGCCCGTCATCGCAACCCACATTGCCTTGTTCATTGCCTTTCTCCCGTCTCGATTTCAGTGCCGGCCGCGTCAGCCGGAGATATTCATCAACCGCGCGGACGCGGCATCGTTGTCGCGCGCGGCCTCCATGATCTTGGTCTGGGCCTCGAACTGGCGGGCCAGGCTCATCATGTTCATCAGCGCCTCGACGGCATTGACGTTGCTGGACTCCAGCGCCCCGCTCACCAGCCGCACGCTGGCATCGGCCGCTGCCGGAACCCCGTCACGGGTACGCAGCAGGCCATCGGCACCCTTGACCAGGATGGCCGGATCCGGGGCCACCAGCTTGATGCGGCCGATGACCGCGAGTTCGCTGGCCGCCTGCCCGATCGGTCGCACGGACAGGGTGCCGTCCTCGGCGATCTCGAGCTTCTCGGAGGGCGGCACGACCAGGAGACCGCCATCGCCCACCACGGGATGACCGGCGGATGTTTCCAGGACACCCTCGGGGGACAGCCTGAGATCCCCGGCACGGGTATAGGCCTCGCTGCCATCCGGCGCCTGCACGGCCAGCCAGCCCTGGCCGTTGATGGCCACGTCCAGCTCGCGACCGGTCGCCCGGATGGCACCCTTGTCGTGGTCCACCGCCGGCGTCTCGTTGGTCGCATACACCCGGCTTGGATACACAGGGCCGTATACCGGCCGCGACCGGGCCGCCGCGAGGTCGGCCTGAAAACCGGTGGTGGCGACGTTGGCCAGGTTGTTGGCATTGATCGCCTGGCGCTCCATGATCTGGCTGGCACCACTGGCGGCGATGTAGAGCATGCGGTCCATGGTCGGTCAGCGCCTCTCAGCCCTAGCGGATATTGATGATGGTCTGGGTAACGGTATCGGCGGTGCTGATCACCTGCGAGTTGGCCTGGAAGTTGCGCTGGGCCGTGATCAGGTTGATCAACTGTTCCGCGATATCCACGTTAGACGCCTCCAGCGCGCCGGACTGCACCAGGCCGAAACTGGCGGTTCCGGCCTCGCCGACCAGCCGGTCGCCCGAGGCGAAGGTCTCGGCCCAGTTGGTGTCACCCAACTGGCGCAGGCCCTGCACGTTGGGGAAGTTGGCCAGCGCGATCTTGCCCAGCGCCGTGGACTGGCCGTTGGTGTAGCGCGCCGAAACGACACCGGTGTCGGAGATGTCCAGGCCGGTGAGACGACCCGTCGAGAAACCGTCCTGGCTCAGGCCGTTCACGGCGAAGTCGCTGCCGTACTGGGTCATGTCGTTATAGTCGAGGTCCAGGGCCAGCGGCGCTGCGCCGGTGGTGCCGGCCAGCGACAGATTGTCGTAGTCGATTACGCCGGCGGTACCCGAGGAATTCGCGGTGTCCAGGCTGCCGTCGGTGTTGAACACCAGCGTGGCATAGCTGTCGGCACCACCGTTGAAAGTCACGTTCTGCGCCGTACCCGAGCCGTCGTCCACGTACAGCCAGCTGTACCAGGTGTTGGCTGCGTTGGGGTCCTTGAGGTAGTAGGTCGTCGCGGTATGCTCGGTACCCAGCGAGTCGAATACCGTGAAGGAGGTCGAGTAGTCGTAGGTAGCGGCATTGCTGGGCGAAAAGGCGGCAATGGCGGCGGCCGTGGACGCGGCCGTGGCCCCGGCCGAGGTGTCACCGGCGTCCAGGTTGATGGCCAGGTCCACGTCGACGGTTGCCTGCGGCGCGCCTTCGGTCAGCGATATCCGCAGGTCGTTCAGCGAGCCGGTATTGAAGGTATTGGTGTTGCCGATGGGCGAGAAGACCTGCAGGCGCTGGCCCGAGGCATTGACCACGTAGCCCTCGCGGTCGATGCCAAAGGAACCCGCGCGGGTATAGATGTTGGTGCCGCCGTCGCTGAGCACGAAGAAGCCCTCGCCGTTGATCGCCAGGTCGAGATTGTTGTTGGTGAACTCTATGTTGCCCTGGGAAAACTGCTGGGCCACGCTCGACAGGCGCACGCCGCCGCCGACCGCGGTGTTGCTGACACCGCCCAGCGAGGTTGCGTAGACATCCGCGAACTCGGCGCGCGAGGACTTGAAGCCGTTGGTGCTGGCGTTGGCGATGTTGTTGCCGGTGACCTTGAGGTCCGAGGAAGCGGCATTGAGTCCGCTGAGTGCAATCCGGAAAGGCATGGTGTTCCCTCCTCGTCAGAGAATCTGCTTGACCTGGTTGAAGTCGATGGCGCCGACGCCCTTGAGATCCAGCACCAGTCCGGCGCTGCCCAGGGTCACGGCCTCGACATCGTTGGCAATCAGGGTTTCGAGTGCCTCGGTGCGGCCATCGATGGTCGCATCCGCGGTCACGAAGTAGGCGCCGGGCGCGGCGAAGCTGCCGTCGTCCCGAATGCCATCCCACTGGAAGGGCACATTGCCCGCGGCTTGCGCGCCCATCTCCAGGCTGCGCACCAGCTGGCCGCTGCTGTCGTAGATCTTGATGCCCACGTCCGGGCTGCCGTCGGGCAGCACCAGTTCACCCCTTATGACCCCGCCCGGGCTCAGCGAGCCGACGCCCGTGGGCGCCAGTACCTGGCGCCCCACCAGTGCCGCGGCCTGCAGGGACTGGTTGGAGACCAGCGACTGGCTGAGTTCCTTGAAGGACTTCTGCAGGTCCTCGATGCCGGAGACGGTGCCGAATTGCGCCATCTGCGACAGGAACTCGCCGTTTTCCATGGGCTCGAAGGGATCCTGGTTGCGCAACTGCGCGACCATCAGATCGAGGAAATCCTCCTGACCCAGCTTGTTGCGATCGGCCTCCTTTGCCTGGCTCTGGGCTATGGTGCGCAGGCCGACGTCGGCAAAGGCATCCAGTCCGTTGTTCTCGATCATCTCGCTTCATCTCCCTCACTGGCCCAGGCGCAGCGTGGCGAGCAGCATCTGCTTGGAGGTGTTGAGCACCTCGACGCTGTTCTGGTAGCTGCGGGACGCGGAAATCATGTTCACCATCTCATCCACCGGGTTGACGTTGGGCAGATAGATATAACCCTGCTCGTCGGCCAGCGGGTTGCCGGGATCGTACTTCTGCTGCGGTGGCGCGGTGGACTCCGTGATGCCCAGCACCCGCACGCCGACCGCCGGATCGGACTGCGGGTCCAGGCCCTTCAACACCGCCGCGAAGACCGGCTGGCGTGCCCTGTAGGCCGCTTCCGGCGAACCGGCGGCGGTTTCGGCATTGGCCAGATTGCTGGCGGTGGTGTTCAGGCGCACGCTCTGCGCGCTCATGGCGGAACCGGCGATGTCGAACACCTTGAACAGTGACATGGCTTATTCCCCCTTGATGGCAGCCTTCAGGCCCTTGATGCGGCCACTGAGAAAGGTCAGCGTCGCCTGATACCTGACGGCGTTTTCGGAAAAGGCGGCCTGCTCGACCTGACTGTCGACCGTGTTGCCGTCGAGCGAGGGCTGGCTGGGAACGCGGAACTTGAGCGGGGCGCCGCCGTAGGCAGGCTCGCCAAGGGGAATATGGCCGGGTTGAGTGACCCGCATGGCCAGGCGACGACCCTGCGCCTGGTCGAAGGCAGCGCGAAAGTCGATGTCGCGGGCCTTGTAGTTGGGCGTGTCGGCATTGGCCAGATTCGAGGCCAGCACCTCGGTGCGCCGGGCACGCAGCTTGAGTGCCTGCGGCAGCGGACCCAGAGCGGAATCGAAACTTATCGGCATGGCGTCCTCGAACTTGAGCGTTTCCTGCCCAGTGCATAGCAACGCCCGTGCCATGCCGGCATTCCGTCGCCGTCCGACAGGCCCTCCGCCATGCGTGCCCGGCCACCGGGGAGGCCCGGAGCGCAACCCCGGATTCAGATCGAATGGACTTTGAGATCAATCAATTGCAGAGGGAGAACCGCACACACCGGAGGCCATGGGCTGCCCCGTGACGGGCTAAAAGCGGGGGCAGACAAGGCCGGGGCAGCGCGTGGCCGCCAGTGGCACCGAGGGGACGGACGGGGCGGCAAGGCGGCAAGATCCCGCCGCCTGACGGCAAGGTGGCCGGCCGCTCAGGCCCGGCGGCTGTTCAGGGCCGGTCGCGGTGTGGCCCCGGCGAGCCGCGGCAGATCGTCCTTGACCCGGTACACCGAACCGCGGCGCGCCTTAACCATCTCGAACTCGTCCGAGTACTGGGTGATGGACTCGGACGAACCCAGGAACAGATAGCCGCCGGGATTCAGCGCCCGGGCCATGCGCGCCAGGATGTCGCGCTTGGATTCCGTGGAGAAGTAGATCAGCACATTGCGACAGAAGATGACGTCGAACTTGCCCAGCAGGGTATAGCTCTGCATCAGGTTGAGCTGGCTGAATCTCACCCGCCCTGTGATCTCCGGCTTGACCTTCCAGTCACGGCCGAAGGGCATGAAGAAGCGCTCCCGGCGTTCCTCGGACAGGCCGCGCGCCACCGCCAGCGCATCGTAGCGCGCGGCCCTGGCCTCCTCGAGAATGGCCGGCGAGATGTCGGTGGCCAGGATCTCGACCTCGCCCAGTCGGCCCGGATGGGCGCTCAGGTATTCCTGCGCCGTCATGCTGATGGAATAGGGCTCCTGGCCCGACGAACAGGCGGCCGACCAGATGCGGACCTTGCGTACCCGGCGCTCGGCCAGGTCGGGAAATATGATCTCTTTCAGGATGTCGAACGGAAAGGCATCGCGAAACCAGAAGGTCTCGTTGGTGGTCATGGCCTCGACCACCTGCTCGCGCAGGCGCCGCCCCGAGGCCGCCTTCAGGCGCTTCACCAGTTCACCCAGGTCCGGAATATCTTCCTCGATCAGCAGGCGACCCAGCCGGCTCATGACCAGGTAGTGCTTGTTGTCGCCCAGCAGGATGCCGCAGGCCTCTTCCAGGTAGTCCCGGAAGGCATCATAGTGGTCGTCGTTGATTGCGCTGCGTGTCAAACCGGGATCCCTGCTTGTTCCCTTGCTGCTTCCGTACCGGCGGGTGCCGTCACGCTTCCGCAAGCGCCCGGCGGGCGCCCACGGGACAGGCGTCCGGTGACCGGTCAGTCACCTCGGAGCTGCGCGCGCTTGCGATCCACCTGCTTGAGCACGGACTTGGCCAGCAGGTCCGGCTTGAACTTGGCGATGAACTCGTTGGCGCCGACCTTCTCCACCATCGCGTTGTTGAACACGCCGGACAGCGAGGTGTGCAGCAGGATATACAGATGCTGAAGCTGCGGGTGCTCGCGTACCTTGGTGGTAAAGGTATAGCCGTCCATTTCCGGCATCTCCACGTCGGAGATCACCATGGACAGGCGCTCGACCCGCTGCGGATCTTCCTCCAGCCAGGTGAGCAACTGGTTGAGCGCCTTCTTGCCGTCGGTGGCCAGGGTGCACTCGATGCCGAGCTGGTCGAGCGTGCGCTTGATCTGGTTGCGTGCCACCATCGAGTCGTCCGCCACCAGGACATGAGGGCGCTCCAGGATATCGTCATCATCGGCCCGGGCCTCTTCCAGCACCTCGGCGGAAACCGTCTCCTCCATCCGGATGACCTCGGACAACACCTGTTCGACATCGATGATCTCGACCAGATCGCCATCGATCTCGGTGACCGCGGTGAGATAGTTGTCCTTTCCGGCTCCCTGTGGCGGCGGCATGATCTGTTCCCAGTTCATGTTGACGATCCGGTCCACCATACGCACCAGGAAGCCCTGCACGCTGCGGTTGAACTCGGTAACGATGACGAAGGCATCCTTGGGATCGGCGGACCCGGCACCAATGGCCATGCCCAGATCCAGCACCGGAATGGTCTTGCCACGCATGTTGGCAATGCCCCGCACGACCGGATGGGCATGCGGCACGTCGGTCAACGGCGGACACTGGATCACTTCCTGGATCTTGAACACGTTGATCCCGAAACGCTGCGGGGTTCCGAGCTGGAACATGAGGATTTCCAGGCGGTTGTGGCCGGCGAGTTGGGTGCGCTGGTCGACGCTGGCGAGTACGCTGCTCATTCCCGTTCTCCTGTGCTCAGGGCTGAATGCGAGGGGTCATGCCCGATTATCGGCGCGTGGCCACCTTCCTTTACCCGGCACGGCACTTGCATCGCTCCTGCGCAGAGGACATCGCGAGGAAACCCATGCTCAACGGAATCCGACTTATCCGTATGCTCGCCGCGCTGCCGCTGGCCCTGGCCGGATGGACCGTTGCCGCACCCGCGGCGCAGGACCTGGCAGCCATCCGCGCCAGCGCCGAGGCCCTGCTGCTGGAACAGGCCTCCGCCCACCACAGTGGGCGGGTCGAGGTCCGTATCGGCCGCCTGGACCCCCGGCTCAAGCTGGCACCCTGCCGGCAGCCGCTGGAAGCCCGGTTGCCGGATGGCGCCCGCCTGATCGGCCGCAGCAGCGTCCAGGTCAGCTGCCCCGACCTGCCCGGCTGGAGCCTGTATGTCACTGGACAGATTGATGTTTTCCAGAAGATGCTGGTCACGCGCCGGGCCATTGCGCGAGGCGAGACGCTCAGCCGCGACGACCTGGTGCTGGCCGAACGCAACCTCGCCCGTCTGCAGGGCGGCGGTTTCGACGACCCCGCCGAGATCCTGGGCAAGGTCGCCGTGCGCGCCCTGCCCGCCGGCACCCCGCTGCGGCCGGCACTGGTGCGCGGACGCAAGCTGATCAGCCGCGGCGACCGGGTCACGCTGGTCGCCGATCAGGGGGGTATCCAGGTCCGCATGCAGGGCGAGGCGGTCAGCGACGGCCGCGCCGGCGAGCGGGTCCGGGTCCGCGCCCTCAGCTCCCGGCGCATTGTCGAGGGACGGGTTGCCGGCGCAGGTGTCGTAAAAGTGACGCTTTAGTGGCGCCCCGACAAAATGGCGCTAAAGTTATTGAAACAGCAACCGATACCCTGATCGAGCCGGACGGAAAAACCGGCATCGAAATTACCGGAACAGCAGTCAGGAGACGACCGAGATGGCAATTGAAATCAACAACCTTCCTCCCTCGCACGTGGGACTGGACGGCCAGGCCGGCAGCCAGGGCGTGGGCAATGCCAACCCGCAGCAGGCCGAGGACGGCAAGACCGGCGCCCCGGCACCGGGCAGCGATCAGGTCACCCTGACGCCGCAGGCCCGGCAGCTGCGCGCCCTGGAGGCCCGCATCGCCGAACAGCCCGAGGTGGACGGCAACCGGGTGGCGCAGATCCGCGAGGCGCTGGCCAACGGCACCTTTGAGGTAAACGCCGAGCGCATCGCCGCGAAAATGAGCAGCCTGGAACGCGCGCTCGGCGACGCAAGCTGAGATGGGCCGCACACCCTACCAACAGACCGAGGCACTCCTCGACGCCCATGAGGCCGCCGTCGACCGGCTGGCCGAGGCGCTGGAGCAGGAAATCGAGGTGCTCGCCGAGCGCGACCTGGCCCGCATGGCCGACGTCGCCCAGCGCAAGCTGGCCTGCTTCGCCGAACTCGAGCAGCTCGACGGCACGCGGCGCGCCCTGCTCGACCGGGCACGCCAGCCCGACACCGCCGCGGGCATGCAGGCCCTGCTCGCCGCAGTCGACCGCAGCGGCCGACTGCGCGAACGCTGGCGCGCCCTGCTGCTGCGACTGGAAGACTGCCAGCGACTCAATCGTGCCAACGGCGCCCACGTGGAACTCAGCCGCCGCCATGTCGAGGACGCCCTGGCGATTCTGCGCGGCCGCCAGCCCGGCACCCTCACCTATGGCGAACGCGGCGAACGTACCCCGGCCCCCGGCACTGTCGGGCGCAATCTCGGATCCGCCTGACATTACCGGACATTATTAACCCGGCAACCCAATATATCGTATTCAGGATGCAGAGAAAGGCGGTGAACAAGGCGTGGCTCACAGGCAATGGCCCTGCCCTTGGCAAGCGCCACAACGCAGTGCAGGGGCTTTCTCTGCATCCCTGACAGGTTCAAGATCAAGGGAAAGGCCGGGCTGTACCGGCCCACAGTCTGCGTTGTCGTCGCTTGCTGTAGGGGTGCTACAGCGGCGCGCCGACGCCTTGCTGTGGGCCGGCACAGCCTGGCTGAACACGATATATTGGGTTGCCGGGTTAATACTCTGCAAGCGTTTGGAATTCCGTGACTTGCTGCGTATCATGGAGGTCCTTCGGGGACGGATACAGACAAGGCTCTGCAGATGGCCGAGGCACCACCCAGGGGGCAGGCTTCACGGTATGAAAGCAAGGCCGAGAAGGTCACCCACTTTCCACAGATCGTCGGCCTGCTGAGACGCATCCGCGACAGCCGCAATCTGCTCACCATCCGCATCCCCGGCAGCGAACTGACCTTCAACAGCATGCTGCTGGAGGTCGACGCCGACGAGGGCTACATCCTCCTCGACGAACTCAACCAACCCCGCGGTCACGAACTGGTGCAGGAAAAGGGTGTGCTGCGCGCCTTCTGCCGCTGCCAGGGAGTGGAGATCAATTTCGTCTGCAGGGTGCAGGTGGAACAGAGCCGCGACGGCGTCGCCTTCTACCGCGGCGGGATCCCCGATTCCCTCAGCTACTATCAGCGCCGCTCGGCCTACCGGGTGCATGTCACCCTGGACACCGACATCCCGGTCCTGCTGACCCTCGATGAAGGGGAGCGCCTGCAGGGCCATCTGCACGACCTGTCGGTTGGCGGCATCGGGCTGACCCTGGACACCGAAAAGGAGTTGCGCCAGGGCCTGGTGATCCCCGACTGCACCCTCAAGCTGCCCAAGGGCGATCCCGTCCGGACCGATGTCGAGGTGCGTTTCGCCCGCACAGACACCGAAAAGCACGTCACCCGCATAGGCGGCCGCTTCCTGCACCTGCCCCCGAAGATCGAGACCCGCCTCAGCCGCTTCGTCGCGCAGCTCGAGCGCGACCTGCTGCGCCGCAAGACCCGCCGCTGAGGTACAATGCCCTTTCCCGCCCCGGTAGCTCAGTTGGATAGAGCGAGCGCCTCCTAAGCGCTAGGTCGGACGTTCGAGTCGTCTCCGGGGCGCCATTCATTTCCTTCGGTACCGGACAGCCTGGGTGATCCGCAGCGCCGCAGCTGACCACCCGACTCGAACGGCCGACCTGTCGGCATCGGCGGAACAAATGCCGAGAACGCAGAGACGCCGAGTTCACCGAGGCAGGGCGCACAGGGGAAGGACATTGCCGCCCCTTGCATCTCCGGCCCACCGCAATCAGCGCGCCTTGCGCCGCGCCTCCACCACGTTGGGCAACTGGCTGATCCTGCTCAGCACCCGGCTCAGCGAACCGAGGTCGCTGATCTCGACCGTGAGCTGCATGTGGGCGGCGTGATCCCGCTTGTCGGTGTGGGTGTTCACCGCCAGCACGTTGATCTTCTCGCCCGCCAGCACCGAGGTGACGTCGCGCAGCAGCCCGGCGCGGTCGAAGGCCAGGATCTGGATGTCCACCGGATAGGTCTGGCCGCCCCCCTCGCCCCATTCCACCTCGATCAGGCGATCGCGGTCCTCGGGCCGCAGACGCAGCATGTTGGGGCAGTCCTGACGATGGATGGTCACCCCCCGGCCCCGGGTGATGTAACCGACGATGGCATCGCTAGGCAGTGGCCGGCAGCACTGGGCGACATGGGTCAGCAGGTTGCCCACCCCCTGTATCCGAATGCCGCGTTCGCCCTCGCCGCGCCGCCGTCGCGCAGGGGCAGTGGCCGGGGTTTCCGCAGTTTCGCTACGGGTGAGTTCGCTGGCAGCGCCCACCAGCTGGGCGGAATTGAGATCGCCACTGCCGATGGCCGCGAGCATGGCATCCACCTCGGCGAAGCCCAGGCGCTCGGCCAGCCGCTCCCAGGCCAGGCCCTCGATGCCCAGCCGCGACAGTTCGCGCTCCAGCGCGGCGCGACCGGCAGCGATGTTCTTTTCCTGGTCCTGCTGGCGGAACCAGTGCCGTACCTTGGCGCGTGCCCGCGGCGTGCGCAGGTAGCCGAGATGCGGGCTCAGCCAGTCGCGGCTGGGCGCGCCCTGGCGGGTGGTCAGCACCTCCACCTGCTCGCCGTTCTGCAGTTCGTAGGTGAGCGGTACGATGCGGCCGTTGACCTTGGCCCCGCGGCAGCGGTGGCCGATCTCGGTATGGATGTAGTAGGCGAAGTCCAGCGGCGTCGCCCCCTGCGGCAGGTCGACCACCTCGCCGTCGGGCGTGAGCACGTATACCCGCTCATGACCCGACTCGGCCTTGAAGCGGTCGACGAAATCGGTGGCCGAGGATTCCTCGTCCTTCCACTCCAGCAGCTGCCGCAACCAGGCAATCTTCTGCTCGAAGGCGGCATCGAAACGGGCGCCTTCCTTGTAGCGCCAGTGTGCGGCCACGCCCAGCTCGGCATGCTCGTGCATGTCTCGGGTTCGGATCTGCACCTCCAGCGTCTTGCCGCCCGGCCCGACCACGGCGGTGTGCAGCGAGCGGTAGTTGTTCTGCTTGGGATTGGCGATGTAGTCGTCGAATTCCTTCGGGATGTGATGCCACAGACTGTGCACCACGCCCAGCGCCGCATAGCAGTCCGCCACCGACTCGGTGAGGATACGCACCGCCCGCACGTCGAAGATCTGGTGGAAATCGACGTTCTTGCGCTGCATCTTCTTCCAGATGCTGTAGATGTGCTTGGGGCGCCCGGTGACCTCGGCGCGCACGCCGGCGTGGGCCAGCTCCCGCTGCAACTGGCGCACCACGCGCTCGATGTAGCGCTCGCGGTCCACACGCTTCTCGTCCAGCCGCGCCGCAATGTCGCGGTAGGTGTCCGGGTCCAGGTAGCGCAGCGACAGGTCCTCGAGTTCCCACTTCACCTGGCCCATACCCAGCCGGTTGGCCAGCGGCGCGTAGATCTCCAGCGTCTCGCGCGCAATGCGGCGCTGGCGTTCGCCACTCAGGTACTTGAGGGTGCGCATGTTGTGCAGCCGGTCGGCCAGCTTTATCAGCACCACGCGCACATCCTCGACCATGGCCAGCAGCAGCTTGCGCACGCTCTCGGCCTGGTCGCGGGCGCGCTCGGAGGCATCGCGGAAGCGGCTCAGGTGACCCATCTTGGTGACGCCGTCAACCAGCCGCGCCACCACCTCGCCGAACTCGGCGGCGATGTCGGCGCGTGTCAATTCGGTGTCTTCCAGGGTATCGTGCAAAATGCCGGCAACGATGGCCTCGGCGTCCAGGTGCTGCTCCTGCAGGATGGCAGCCACCGCCAGGCAGTGCTCGACATAGGGCTCGCCGGAGGCCCGCCGCTGGCCGGCATGGGCGGCCTCGGCACGCTCGATGGCGCGCGCGATCAGAACCCGTTCCGCGTCGGAGCGGCCCTCGCCCAGACGGGCCAGCCAGTGCCCGCGATCCGCCACCGGCACCAGACCGGTGCTGTCATGCCTTGCTTCGACCACGGATCGAGTCTCCATGAGATCGGGCCATTCCCCGCCTCTTCAAAGTGTAGACCGGAAATCGAGGTTTCAAGGTCGGCCCTTGGCATCCGGGCCAATGCCTCCGCCAGTCGCCGCTGCCAGTCGGCATGGATTTCTGCCAGCAGGGAACGGAAGGCCGCGACCGTATCGTAGGCCCGCGCCGGAACCGGCGACGACCAGCGGTCGTAGTCGGCGCGCGCCAGCACCCGATCACTGCGGCTGTCGACCAGCCGCAGCTGCAGATGCAGGTGGGCGCGCGCCTGCGCGCCGTCGTAGATCTGGTCGAGCGCGGCGATGTGGCCCTGCACCCGGTAGCGGGCGGGCGCGCCCTCCCCCGCCAGTCGCGCCTCCAGCCCGGCGGCGCGCAGCCAGTGTACCTGGGCCCGCGCCAGCATGAGCGGCGGCGCCTCGTGCCAGTAATGATAGTGGTGACGCACCAGCGCCAGCGGACGGTCGGCCTCGCCGTGCACCAGCTCGCGACCGCGATACAGGGGCGAGGCGGTGAAGCGTTCAACCACCACGGCCGGCAGCGCTGCCAGCGCCGGATCGGCCGCCGGCAGTTCCGGATCCAGCCGGTAGTAGCGAGTCTCCGGTGCCACGGCCCCGCCGCCGCAGGCCGTCAGCAGCCAGGCACACACCAGCAGCAGCAGGCTTCCCTGTCTCACGCGCTTCATCACGGACGCTCCCGGTCGGCCGGCGGCCGGCTGTTGAGCAGCACGCCGGGGTTGCTGCGCAACTGGCGGCTGAACTCGTTCATGTTGCGGCTGGCGCTCTCCAGGTCGGCCAGCATGCCATCCAGCGAACGCGCGATGCGATCCATGCTCTGGCGTAGGCCGCGCACCGTCTCGCGCACGTCGCCGGCATTGTCGTTGACCAGGCCCCGGGCTTCGCCGATCAGCGCGGTCAGCTCCTGCTCGGAATTGCGCAGCGTTGCCGACAGGCTGGCCAGATCGGCGGACATGCGCTCGGCGTTGACCAGGATGTTGTCCACCCGCTGTTCGTTGTCGCCATCCAGTATCCGCGACAGGGTGGCGGCACTGGCATCCAGCCGGCCGACCAGGCTCTCGACATCGGCGAGGATGCGCGGCACCCGCTCGCCGAGCGCGCCGCCGACGGTGCCGATCTGCCGGTCGAGGTTCTCCAGCAGCGGCTTGAGCGTGCCGCGGGTGAGGCCACCGACATCCTCGGCCACCTCGCTCAGAACCGCGAACAGGTCCATGCCAGGGGCGCCCTCGATCTCGGCACCGGGCGGCAGGAATTCGCGTGCCTTGCCCTCGTCGATGTCGATCACCGTCTCTGCCAGCAGTCCCGAGGCGTGGATGCGCGCCCGGCTGTCCACCGGAATGCGCCAGTCGTCGCGGATGCGCAGTTCCAGCCGGTAGCGGGTGCCGCTGTCGGTCTGCTGCGGCTCGATGGCACGCACATAGCCGACCTGGAAGCCCTCGTAGGTCACCACCGTGCCGCTGCCCAGGCCGGCGATGTTGGCATAGCTCACGTAATAGGGTTCGGTGTCGCCCACCCGCCCGGTGATGCGATACAGGGCGACCAGCGCCACCGCCAGCATCAGGATCACGAACAGGCCGACGGCCAGGTAATTGATGTTGTCGCGCTTCATCGCACTCAGTTCATCCTTGTCAGTCGCTCGAGGTAGGCCTCGGCGTCGATGGCTTCCGTGTCCGGCGTGCGATTGAGCAGTGCCTGGATGCGTTCGTTGTCGCAATGCCTCAGTTCATCCGGTGTGCCCGTCATCAGGATGCGGCCGCGATCCAGTACCGTGATGCGGTCGGCGATCTTGAAGGCGCTGTCCAGCTCGTGGGTCACCACCACCATGGTGATGCCCATGGCCTCGCGCAGGCGCAGGATCAGTTCGTCCAGCTCGGCCGAGACCACCGGGTCGAGACCGGCCGAGGGCTCGTCGAAGAACAGCACCTGCGGATCCATGACGATGGCCCGTGCAAGCGCGGCGCGCTTGACCATGCCACCCGAGAGCTGGGCCGGCATCAGGTCCTCGAAGCCGGCCAGGTTGACCACTTCCAGCTTCATGCGCGCCATGATGCGCATGGTCTTCTCGTCCAGCCGGGTGTGCTCACGCAGCGGGAATTCCACGTTCTCGCCCACGGTCATGGAATTGAACAGCGCCCCGCCCTGGAAGGACACGCCGATGCGGCGTCGCAGTTCGTACATCTCGCGGGCGCTCAGCCTGTGCAGGTCGCGGCCGAACAGGCGGATCTCGCCCGCGCTGGGGCGGTTCAGGCCCAGCAGATGGCGCAGCAGGGTCGACTTGCCCGAGCCGCTGCCACCCATGATGACGCGGATCTCGCCTGCTTCCACGCGCAGGTCGACCTGGTCCAGAATGCGCCGCTCGCCATAGTGGGTAACCAGGCCGCGGACCTCGATCACGGGCTCGGCGGGACGGGATTGGGTGTCGGTCGCCTGCATGCCCGCCTCAGCGACTCAGGAAGAAGGTGAAGATCATGTCGGCGATCACGATGGCGGCGATGCACAGCACCACCGAGCGCGTGGTGAAGCGCCCCAGCCCTTCGGAACCGCCGGTAGCCAGAAAGCCGTTGATGCAGGCCACCAGCGTGATGAGCACCGCGAACACCAGGCTCTTGGCCAAACCCTGTATGGGATCGTCCAGCACCATGGCGGCAAAGGTCGCATCCCAGAAGGCACCCAGGCTCATGTGCAACTGGAAGCTGCACAGCAGGCCACCGCCGGTCAGCGCCGCGGCATTGGCAAGCACGGTCAGCGCCGGGAACATGACCAGCATGGCCACCAGAATGGGCGCGACGAGCTGGCGCACGGGATTGACGCCCAGCACGCGCAGGGCGTCGATTTCCTGCGACATCTGCATGGCGCCGATGCGCGCCGCGATCGCCGAGCCCGAGCGGCCGGCGACCACGATGCCCACGATCAGCGCGCCGAATTCGCGGGTAATGGACAACGCGAGTCCGGGGATGACCTGGGACTCGGCGCCGAAATCACGCAGGGTATGGATACCCTGCAGCGCCATCATCACCCCGTTGGCGAAGGCCAGAATCACGACCACCGGGATGGCGCTGACACCGATGCGCATCATTTCGGTGGCCACTGCCGAGAGGCGCACCGGCTGCTGCTGCCAGGGGCCCGCGAACAGCCAGTACAGGGATTCGGCCAGCAGCGCCGAGCCGTAGCCGAATTCCTCCACGCCGTTGACCACCCGGCGCCCGAGGCTTTCCATCGCCGCGCGCATGAGGGTCTCAGGCCGCCTGCGGTATTTCCGCCAGGCTGCGGTAGAGGGTGAACACCTGGTCCAGACGCGCCAGCTTGAGCACGTTCAGCGCTGTGGCGCTGACCCCGACCAGAGCGAACTGCAGGCCGCGCTCCCGCGCGTGTTGCAGTCCCTCGACCAGACTGGCGACGCCCGAACTGTCGATATAGTCGACGGCAGACAGGTCGACCAGGGTCGGCTGGCCATCGTCCAGACAGCCCAGGATCACCGCGCGGGCCTCCGGACTCCGATGCATATCGATCTCGCCGCTGAGCCCCACCACGGCCCAGCCCTTCTCACGGCTCACTGCGTAACTCATGGTTTCCCTCTTGCTGGTACAGGTGAACCTGCATGATCAGGCGATTGCCGGTCCCGCCGGGGTCCGGCCGGTATTCGACGGAGTCCATCAGGCTGCGCATGAAGTGCACGCCGAGACCACCGGGGCGGACGGTGGCCAGGTCGCGCGGCTGCACGCGGGCCGGGTCCAGCGCGGGCGCCCCGTCCTCGATGCAGACCTCCAGCCGGTCGCCATCCAACCCCAGCGTGACCCCGATCCAGCCGGGGCGACCGGCGTAGCCATGCTGGATGACGTTCATGCAGGCTTCGTTGACTGCCATCACCACGGCATCGCGCCGGCTTCCCGTCACGCCCGCATCCTCCAGCGCCGCGCGCAATCCGTCGCGGATTCGCTGCAACTCGGCCGGGCTCGCATCGAAACGACCCGAAAACAGGGTCTCAGCCACCGTTTCCACCCCGCATGGCGCCGCTGTCGACGACCAGCAGGGTGAGGTCGTCCGCGGCCGATTCCTGACGTCCCTGGACTCCATGCAGGATCTGATGCAAGCGCCGTTCCAGCGGCGCCCCGGCGTGCTCGCGGATCAGCCGCTTCAGTCCGCCCAGGCCCAGCTCGCCGCCACCGGGCTGTCGCGCCTCGGTCACGCCGTCGGTGAACAGATACAGCGCGCCCTCTTCCAGCCGGAATTCGAGATTCTCGTAGCGGCTGTCCGGCAACACGCCCAGCGGCGGCCCACTGGCCGGCCATTCGCGGAAGGCACCGTCGCCCCGCAATTGCAGCACCGGCAGGTGACCGGCATTGGCCAGCCGGCCGCGCCCGGTTTCGGGGTCGAAGATGCCCGCCGCCATGGTCACGAACATGCCGCGGATGGCGTTCTCGCTCAGCTCGCGGTTGAGCATGGCCAGCAGCGCCGAGGGATCGGTGACACCCTTGCCCAGACAGTGGAACAGGCTGCTGGTCTTGGCCATCAGCAGCGCCGCATGCATGCCCTTGCCCGACACATCGGCGATGGCGAAGTAGCGCCAGCCATCGCGGGCGGTGAAGTGGTCGTAGAAATCGCCGGAAACCTGGCGGGCGGAGAGATTCAGTCCCAGCACACCTTCCTCGGGTGTGCTGCGGCGCGGCAGCAGCGCGCACTGCACCTCGCGCGCCAGGGCCAGCTCGCGGTCGAGTTCCGCGGCCAGGGCGTCGCGCTCGGCCAGGGTCTGCTGCAGGCGCCAGGTGAGTTCCTGGAAGCTGAGGTTTTCCTCGGCCAGACGCAGGTTCGCCTCGCGCAGGACTTCCTCCAGCGCCGGTTGGCGGTCGATGCGAAAGCCCAGCAGGCTGGCCGCCTCGGCAATGGCCTCGCCGACACCGTCCAGCAGGCCGTCGACGGCCTCGGCATCCAGATCGAAGTGTTCGTCCAGTACCTTGCCGCAGCGCGCATAGACGATGCGCTTGTCGGCCGCGGAAAACACCGCGGCCATCCAGTCCGCGCAGCGCGCCACGCGGCAGAGTTGCCGGATCTCGCCGGACAGTTCGCCGAACACCGGCGCATGATGATGACCGATGGCCGCGGCCAGATCCTCGGGCAGCCCCCAGGCAGCGGCCAGCGCCTGCCCGGCCTGCTCGTGGGTATGGCCAAAGAGCTGTCGCTCGAGTTCCAGCCGGTCGTCGGGATTGGCCGCCTCCAGCCGCGCCCATTCGCTCACGCGGTCGGGATACAGGTAGAACAGGACCAGCAGACCGAAATCCTGCAGCAGGCCGGCAGTGAAGCATTCATCGACGTCCAGTCCCGCAATGTCTGCCAATGCCCGCGCGCAGACCGCACGCCGCAAGGCAGCCTCCCAGAAGCGGTCCAGGGGCATGCCCGGAATGGCCTCCTTGCGCAGGGCATCGCGCATGGCGATACAGAGCGCGAGGTTGCGCAGGGCGCGTTGACCGAGCAGCGCGACCGCGTGGGCGGCGGACCTGACCTGGGAGCGAAAGCCGAAGAAGGCCGAATTGGCCACCCGCAGCAATTCGGCCGTGAGCACCGGGTCGCGGGTGATGAATTCGCCCAGGCGACGCGCATCGATGTCCGGGCGCGAACAGGCCTGAACGATCTGCAGCGCGGCCTGAGGCGGCGCGGGCAGGTCGGTGGGGCGCAGCTGGTCGAGGGCGAGGGCTTCTTCCATGAGCGGTTCTTCGTCGGTCGGCAGCGGCTGCACCCGCTGCCGCCTGAGTGGCAATGCGCGGGCCGCCCGGCCCGTGCCTTCGGCCGGGTTATCGGCGCCGGGGAGGAATTCTGTACCAGGCCCGCCGCCGGGCGCGCGATGGCGGGCGTCATCCGGATACGCCGACAGCAGGCCAGCCGGGTGAACAGGACACATCGGGTTCCCGCTTCGAAAATACAGGGATTTGCGGGCATTTCCTCGTCCCCGTGGTGAAACCCGCGGGTCGCGGGTAAGCTGAAAATCCTCACGGGCGAGACGCAAGGACCCCAAACCGCATGCCGGAACCCTGGATCGACGCCCTGATCGTCCTGGGCCTGCTGATTCTGGCCAACGGCGCGCCCATCCTGGCGCGCCTGCTCGCGGGCGGCCGCGAGGGCCGACCGGTGGACGGCGGACGGCGGGCGCCCGACGGCCGGCCCTGGCTCGGGCCGTCCAAGACCTGGCGGGGCATCCTGGCCGCGGTGCTGCTGACACCGCTGGCGGCCTGGGTGCTGGGCGAGCCGGCGCTGGCCGGCCTGCTGATCGGCATCGGGGCGATGGCGGGCGACCTGCTGGCCAGCTTCGTCAAGCGCCGGATGGGCATCCCCTCCAGCGGCATGGCGCTGGGCCTGGACCAGATTCCCGAAAGTCTGCTGCCGCTGCTGCTGGTGGAACCCCTCTACCGTTTCGGCCCCTGGCAACTCCTGGCCATGGTGATGCTGTTCCTGGTCGCCGAGCTGGTGCTGTCACGCATCCTCTACGCCCTGCACATCCGCAAGCACCCCTGGTGACATCCCTGGCCGGACAGGGGGTCCATGACGCGAAGGGAAAGGGAGAGGACGGCCTGCACATGAACATGCTCTGCAACCTCAGCATTGAGGAAGCTACGCTCAAATAAAGACATCAAAGACCCCGCTATCAGCCGCGCGTCAGCCGATGCACCACCACCTCGGGCGGGCAGTTGAGACGCACGTCGACCACGCAGGCACCGGAACCGGTCGAGGTGTAGCCCTGCAGGTCGCGAAAGCGCCATGCGCCCCGGCAGAAGCGACGCGGGGCACGCGCATTGCACATCACGGGAATGCCGCCGGGCAGACAGATCTGGCCACCGTGGGTATGGCCGCAGAGCATGAGGTCGAAGCCGGCATAGGCGGCGTGGCGGTAGATCTCGGGGGAATGGGCCAGCAGCAGGCTGACGGCATCGCCCGGTATGGCCTCGGCAGCCCGTTCCAGATTGTCGGCACGGTGGAAGTGCGGATCGTCGATACCGGCTACATGCAGCGCCGCCTCGCGGCGGGTGACGACGGTGGATTCGTTGAGCAGCACCCGGATGTCCAGCGCCTCGATGTCCGGGACCATGCGGATGGTATCGTGATTGCCCAGCACCGCCAGCACCGGGCCGCGCAGGTACGGCCGCACCCTCGCCAGGCCCTCGACGGCCGCCTGGAACGGCCCGAAGGTACGGGCACGGAAGTCGCCGGTGAGCACGCACAGATCGTATTCCAGCCCGCGCACGGCCTCGATCAGCGCCGCCGGCATGTCGTCGGCCATGTCGAGATGAAGATCCGACACCTGCAGGATGCGGAAACCCTCGAAGGCCGGATCCAGCCGTGGCAGGGCCACCGATCGCTCGCGGATCCGGATACGCCGCGCGTTGCGTTGGCCACGTCCGTGCAGGCCACTGAGTCGCAGCAGGCCGCGCATCCAGCCGTGGATGGAATACCAGTTCTCGATGTGGAAGAAGGTGCGGCCGGGCGCGAACACCCGGGCCTCGTAGTCGCATTCCATGCCCAGGCGCTGGGCGAGATGGGTGCGGCCGATGCGGGCCTCGAGCTGCTCGCGCACCGTCTCCGGCATGGGCGGACAGCGCAGGGCCTCATTCATGCCAGGAACGCCCGTGATGCGGCGGCTGCCACAGCCGCACTTCCCGACGCTTGAACAGTGGCACCAGCAGCATGCCGGCGACGAAACCGCCGATGTGGGCACCGAAGGCCACGCCGCCGCTACTGGCCGGCGCCGCCGCCGAACTGATGAGCTGGAACAGGAACCAGAAGCCCAGTACCCAGCCGGCGGGCAGCACCATGGTGTGCAGCAGGAACCCCAGCGGGATGCCCACCACCACCCGGGCGTGGGGATAGAGCAGCAGATAGGCGCCGAGCACACCGGAGATGGCGCCACTGGCACCGATCATGGGAATGGTCGATTCGGGATTCGGCAGCGCCTGGGCAAACACCGCCGCCACCCCGCAGACCAGATAGAACAGCAGGAAGCGGCCGTGGCCCATGGCATCCTCGACATTGTTGCCGAAGATCCACAGGTAGAGCATGTTGCCGATCAGGTGCATCCAGCCGCCGTGCAGGAACATGCTGGTGAAGACGGTGGTCCAGGGCGGCACCCAGGCCAGCTGGGGATCGAGCTGGGCGTGGCCGAACAGCACCCCCGGTATGACACCCAGCGCCATCACCGCCACCTGCCCCGCGCGTCCCAGGCTGAGCTGCCACAGGAACACCAGGATGCACAGCCCCATCAGGGTCACCGTGACAATGGGCGGGCGTTCGGTCGGGTTGTCGTCGTGCAGCGGAATCATGCGCCGGCGTCCGCCTCGCCATCGATGGCGAATCCGCAGCGGCGGTGGCTGGCGTCGCAGAAGGGCCGGTTGCCCGACTGCCCGCAGCGGCACAGCGCGGCCTTGTTGCGGGTAGTGCAGCTGCCGTCGGCGCCGACGATTTCCACGGGACCGCGCACGATCAGCATGGCGTTGCGCCGCACCGTGATCTGCAGCGGGCCGGTCGCCGCCCCGGGTACCTCCGCCTTCTCGTCCTCGACATGGCCGGGATCGGCAAAGCCGGCCACCCGGTGGCTGCCATCGCAGAAGGGCGGGGTGCCGGTGTGGCCACAACGGCACAGGGCAGTATCCCCGGGGCGCTCCACGCGGCTGCCGTCCGGCAGCTCGATGACGAGGGGCTGGTCGATGTACAACGGCCCGTTGGGGCGCAGGCGGATGGTGGTGGTCATGGACGCTCCGGCAACAACAAGGGTCTGCCGCCATTCTGACGCCCGGGCGGACCTCGGGCAACGCCGCACCCCGGACTCAGAACAGATCGAGCTGCCGATCGTCACCCGCCCGCGGCGGGCGAAAGCCGCTGCAGTCGAGTGGCGGCAGCCCCGGAAACCCCAGCCTCCGCCGGGCCAGCCGGAAGCGCTGGGCGATCAGATCCGCATAGGGCCCGGTACCCGTCATGCGCGCGCCGAAGCGGCTGTCGTAGAGCGCTCCGCCCCGGCAGTCGCGCAGCCGCGCCAGCACGTGCGCGGCTCGACGGGGCTCGTGCACGGCCAGCCAGTCCTCGAACAGCGGTGCCACCTCGCGCGGCAGCCGCAGCAGCACATGGCCGGCATCGAGCGCGCCCGCCTCGCGGGCCGCCGCCAGCAGCGTTTCCAGCTCGCCGTCGGTAAGCACCGGGATCACCGGCGCCACCAGCACGCTGACCGGGATGCCCGCCTCGCTCAGCCTGCGAATCATCTCCAGCCGCCGGCGCGGGGCCGCGGCGCGCGGTTCCATGCGCCGCGCCAGTTCCGCATCCAGGGTGGTGAGCGACACCGCGACCGACACCCGTCCGGCCTCGGCCATCGGCACCAGCAGGTCGAGGTCACGCTCCACGCCTGCCGACTTGGTGACGATGCTCACGGGGTGGCCGCACCCCGCCAGCACCTCCAGCAGTCGCCGGGTCAGCCGCAACCGCCGCTCGATCGGCTGGTAGGCGTCGGTATTGATGCCCAGCGCGAGAGGTGCACAACGGTAGCCGGGGCGCGCCAGCTCCCGGCGCAGGATCTCCGGCGCGTCCGGCTTCCAGGTCAGGCGGGTCTCGAAGTCCAGCCCCGGCGACCAGCCCAGCCAGGCATGCGCAGGCCGCGCGAAACAGTAGATGCAGCCGTGCTCGCAGCCGCGATAGGGATTGATGGAACGGTCGAAGGGCACGTCGGGCGAATCGTTGTACGCAATGACGCTGCGCGCGCGATCGACGTGCAGCTCGGTGGGAATGCGGTCCGGACGGGCCTCGAGCGAACCCCAGCCGTCATCGACATACTCCAGTGCCCGGGTGTCGTAACGGTTGTCGGAATTGCCGAGCGCACCGCGCCCGCGCAGCGGCTTGTCGTGGCGAAGGGCCATGCGCCCATTGCAGCAGCCGGCGCCGCCGCGGGCAAGGGCCGGGACAGGAAATCAGTGCCGGGCGCGGCGTGCGCTTTCGGGCCGGGCCCTCACGCCGCCCAGCAGGTCCAGCAGACCCGCCTCCAGCGCGCGCGCCTGGCGTTGCGCGGCCTGCTCCAGCGTGGCCCGCACCAGGCCGCCGAGCTGCGGCGCCAGGCCTTCCTGAAGCCGCGAAGTCAACTGCGTGGCCAGGTCGCCCGACAACCGTTCGAGATCGGCACGCAGGGCGGCCTCCGAGGCCGCAAGCGCCTGCTCCAGATGCCGGCGCATGAGCGCCGGGAGCTGCTCGGCCAGCACTCCGGCAAGGGTTTCGGCGACCCGTCGCGCGGCATCGCCCGCCCAGACATCGGCATCGCTCGGCGCCGGGTCCGGCTGCGGGGCAGGCGCCTCTGCGTGCAGGGGGATACTGCGCGCACTCAGCAGATCGTCCAGCAGGCGACAGAGCTGACGGGGATCGTCGCCCTTGCGCACCACCGCGCGCACGCCGAAGCTCCGCGCCCGGCGCTCCAGGCCCTCGTCCACGCCGGCGCTGACCAGCACCACCGGGATCGACGAGGTCAGGGTCGAACTGGCCAGCTCCAGCGCGGCGTCACAGCCGTCCATGCCCGGCATGAGATTGTCCATGACCACGGCATCGGGTCGCAGGACGGGAATCACGCGCAGGGCAATCTCCGCAGCACCGGCTTCCTCCACCCGATAACCGCAGCCTTCCAGCAGCCGACGCGTGACGAGACGCGCCGACGGCGAATCGTCGACCACCAGGATCGTATGTTGGCTCATTGTGGCTCCATCCTCTGGAGGGCGGCCGCGTCATCCTGCTGCGGCCGGCTCTTCTTGTTGTGGTCGGTTGAACATAGTCAATGGCCGCGGAATTTACAACTGATTACGCGGGATTATGCGGAAGCCGGCTCTAAGCGACTGAACAGGCTTGTATTCAGGCGTGATGGCGATACCATGCGAGGAGCAATCCCGCTGCGGAGTCCGGCATGAACCTGGAAAAGGTCGTCTTTGCGTTCTTCATTCTGCTTGCCCTCACCCTCAACTTCGGCTTCGTGATGGGCGAGATCGACAATCCCGATCATCACAATCGCTACGAGCTGTTCAGCGCACTGATCGTCAGCCTCATCGCCACCGTGCTCAAGTTCGGTGACCGCACCCACATCGGTGCCGTACTGCTGGCCACCAGCCTGGTAGCCGACCTGCAGTTGCTGGCCGCCGTGGGGGTGTGGGGCTATGCGACCTACGTGGCGGAACTGGGCGTAGACGGCCGCATCATGGCAGACATCGTGGCACTGTCCGGAGGCGCGCTGGTTGCCAACGTCTGTTCGGTGGTGCTGCTCATCATCGAGACAGTCATGATGCGACGCTGAGGCCGGAAGGTGGAACACGTCGTCTCCCTCGTCCTGCGCCGCATGCGGCGGCCGCTGATCGTACTGATCACGGCCTACGCCATCTCCATCCTTGGCTACACACTCATCGAGGGCGTGGACGACCAGGGACAGCCCTGGCGCATGGGTTTCTTCCATGCATTCTACGTGGTCAGCTACATGGGCTCGACCATCGGCTTCGGCGAACTGCCCTACCCGTTCACCGATGCCCAGCGGTTGTGGACCACGGTCATGATCTACCTCACGGTGATTTCCTGGCTGTATGCCATCGGCTCGTTGCTCACCATCCTGCGTGACGAGAACTTCCGCCGGGTGCTGGCCTTCTCAAGCTTCTCCCGCCGCGCTGCTGCCCTGCGCGAGCCCTTCTACGTCATCTGTGGCTATGGCGACACCGGCAGCCTGATCGTGCGCGAGCTGGCCGAGCGCGGCATTCCGGCCACTGTCATGGATATCGACGAAGACAGGTTGCACGCCCTGGAACTGGAGGACCTGCCCCTGTACATGCCAGGGCTGTGTGCCGATGCCAATGACATCGCCAACCTGCGCGCCGCGGGACTGGATCACCCGGCCTGTCGCGGCGTGGTCGCCGTCACCAACCGTGACGCCACCAACCTGAAGATCGCACTGACCGTCAAGCTGCTGCGGCCGGACATGAAGGTGATTGCCCGCGCCGAGCACCGCGACAGCGCCGCCAACATGGCCTCCTTCGGGACCGATCACATCATCAATCCTTTCGAGACCTTCGGTGACCTGTTCGGAATGCTGTTCCATTCCCCGGCCATGCACCTGGTTCATGAATGGATCACCGCCATACACGATGCCCCGCTGGAGGAATTCGTCACCCCGCCGTCGGGCGGCTGGATACTCTGCGGCTACGGGCGGTTCGGCAAGGCCGTCCGGCGCTACCTCAACTTCGAGGGCGTCGACGCCCGCGTGGTGGAAGCCGATCCGGTCTCGACCGATCCGCCGGAAAAAAGCGTGATCGGACGCGGCACCGAGGCCCACACCCTGCTCGAGGCCGGTATCCGCGATGCCGTCGGCATCATCGCAGGCACCGACGACGATACCAACAATCTTTCCATTCTGATCACGGCCAAGGATCTCAACCCGAAGCTGTTCACGGTCGCCCGACAGAACCAGATCGACAATGACGACATCTTCCACGCCTTCGATCCCGACCTGCTGATGCAGCCGAGCACCATCACTGCCCGGCGCATGCTGTCGCTGATCCTCACACCGCTGCTGGCGGACTTCTTCGAACTCGCCCGCGAGCAGGACGAGGCCTGGGCCAACGTCCTGGTGAGCCGGGTAACCGGCGTGGTCACCGACCGCTCGCCACAGACCTGGGAAATCCTGCTCGACGAGGAACAGGCCCCGGCGGTGACCACCCTGATCGGGGAAGGTCTGCAGATTCGCCTGGCGCACCTGCTCACCGACCCGCACCAGCGCGACCGCGCACTGCGCTGCGTCTGCCTTCTGCATCGTCACGGCAGCCGCCGCACGCTGTTGCCCGACGAAGACCTGGTCCTCGCGCCGGGCGACCGCCTGCTGTTCTGTGGCAACGCCCGCGAGCGTTCGGCCATGGCCTTCACCTGTCTCAATCTGAACATTCTCAATTTCGTGGTGACCGGGGAGGATCGTCCGGCGGGCATGGTCTGGAGCTGGCTCGCACGGCGCAGGGCGGCCACGGGCTGAAACCATGCAGCTTTACCTGATGCGACACGGCCACAGCGAATACAACGCGCTGGGACTGTGCAACGACGATCCCGGGGTTCCGGTACATCTCACCCGGAAGGGACGTGCCCAGGCGGAGGCTGCAGCGGCAAGACTGCGCGAGGTGCCCCTGGAGGCAATGATCGCCTCGGAACTGCCGCGGACCCGAGAGACGGCCGAGATCGTCAACCGCTTCCATGGCGTGCCCATCCATGTCCATCCCGCGCTCAACGACATCCGCACCGGCTTCGACGGTCGCCCGGTTGCGGAATACTTTGCCGCCACCCGCCCCGACCGGCTGCGCATACGGCCGCCCGGGGGCGAGTCGGTACTCGACTATCGCGAGCGCGTACTGGGCTTTGTGGACTGGCTGGCACAGCAGCCCTGGCAAGTGCTGCTGGTGGTGGCACACGAGGAGACGCTGCGCATTCTGAATGCCCACTTCACCGGGCTGCCCGAAGACCGTCTGCTCGACCAGGACTTCGCCAACTGCGAGATATTGCGGTTCCGCCTTGAACCCTGACCCGCATAGAGTGCACCAGGACACGAGACACCTCAGCCGACAGGGGCACAAGCCGTCCCGCCAGTCAGGGCAGCGGACAATCGACGCCGGTGCCACCGAGGCCACAGTAGCCGCCGGGATTCTTCGCCAGATACTGCTGGTGGTAGTCCTCGGCATAGTAGAAGGCCGGCATCCGCAGTATCTCGGTGGTGATGGTTCCCAGGCCCGCGGCCGCGAGCGCGGCCTGGTAACGCGCACGAGAGGCCTCGGCGGCTCCTAACTGTTCGTCGTTCGCGCAGTAGATGCCGGAGCGGTACTGGGTGCCGAGATCATTGCCCTGGCGCATGCCCTGGGTCGGATCATGTCCTTCCCAGAAGTGCGCCAGCAGCCGCTCGAACCCGATCCGTTCCGGGTCGTACACCACCCGCACCACCTCGTTGTGGCCGGTCAACCCGCTGCAGACCTCCTCATAGGTCGGATTGGGCGTGTAGCCACCGGCATAGCCGACGGCGGTGACCCACACCCCGTCCAGCATCCAGAAGCGTCGTTCCGCCCCCCAGAAGCAGCCCATGCCGAACAGTACCTCTGCCAGGCCTTCCGGAAAGGGCGGCAGCAGCGGACGGCCACTGACGTGATGGCGGTTGGTCACCGGCATGGGGGTGTCCCGTCCCGGCAGGGCTGCCTCCGGCGTCACCATGCGTGTCTTTCGGATCATCCAGTCCATGTGCGCCTCCTCGTCGCCACGCACATGCTAACGCTGCCGCTCGTCCATTGCGAACAAGCCCTGCGCGCCCGCAGGCACCGCGCGTCCCGGGCGTCGCACGGGTATACTCGGCGCCACCGAAACCGCTTCGAGGATAGCCGTGAACTCCGCTCCGACATCGCCCGACGCCCGCCTCTACATCGGCACCCATTGTCCCCACTGCCCCACCGTACTGGCCGCTCTCACCGAACAGGTCAAGCAGGGCCGGCTCGGACGACTGGAGGTGATCAATGTCGAGCAACGCCCGGACCTCGCCCGGGAGGCGGACGTGCGCGGCGTGCCCTTCCTGCAGCTCGGGCCGTTCGAACTGGAAGGCAACCACAGCGCCGCCGAACTGAAGCAGTGGATCGAGCGCGCGGCGACACCGGAGGGCCTGCAGGCCTACATCAGCGAAATGCTCGCCACCGGCCAGATCGCGCGCGTGGAACGGCTGCTCCGGCGCGACCCGCTGGCCTTTCATGCCCTGCTGCCGCTGCTGTCCGATCCCGATACCGAGCTGTCGGTGCGCATTGGCATCGGCGCCCTGATGGAAACCTTCGCCGGCACGCCGGGGTTGCAGGCGCTGGTCCCCGAACTCGGCGCACTCACCCGAGCGGAAGATGCCCGCACCCGCAACGATGCGGCCTATTATCTGGGACTGAGTCACGCCCCCGAGGCCCGGCACTGGCTCGAACCCCTGCGTGAAGACACGGATGCGGACGTGCGCGAGACGGCCATCGAGGCCCTGGACGCGCTGGACCGGGCCGGCGCCTGATCCGTTCTCGGCCAGGGGCCGCGTGTGTGGCTTGTCCTTCACCCAACCATGCGCTGCGCGGGGTTGAGACAGGCGAGCCGCGGATTCATGTAAGGAAGCAACCATCGACACAAAGGGCAAAACGCATGGCTGACTGGATCGAAGCCACAGTCACCGACCGGCGGGAGTGGAGTCCGGGCCTGATCTCGCTGTATTTCGATGCCGGACTACCGGCGTTCAAGGCGGGCCAGTTCGTGCGCGTGGGGCTCGACCTGGAGGGCGAAAGGGTGGCCCGGCCCTATTCTCTGGTCAATGCACCGGGGGAACGGCCGGCTGAAATCCTCTTCAACGTTGTACCCGAGGGTCCTCTGTCACCGAGACTGGCGGAACTCGCGCCCGGCGACCGGCTGTGGATCGGCCCCCAGGCCAACGGCTTTCTGGTACTTGACGAGATCCCGGATGCCGACAGCCTCTGGCTGCTGGCGACCGGCACCGGGCTCGGCCCCTTCCTGTCCATCCTCAAGACGCAACAACCCTGGCAACGCTTCGGGCGGGTGGTGCTGGTGCACTCCACCGGCACGGCCGCGGGCCTGACCCACACCGGGCTGCTGGAAAGACTGCAGGCCGAACACCCGGACCGCTTTCGCTGGCTGCCCACGCTCACCCGCGAGCGTCGCCCCGGCATGCTGGATGCGCGCATCCCGGCACTGATCGAGTCCGGCCGGCTGGAGGCCGCCGCAGACACGCCACTCGCACCCGACAGCGCCCACGTCATGCTGTGCGGCAACTCGGCCATGATCGCCGACACCACTGCCGTGCTCGAGGCCCGCGGCATGAAACGCCACCGACGCCGCGACCCGGGGCACATCACGGTGGAAAAATATCACTGAGGCCTGCACGGTATCGAGGCTGGCGGGCTGAAAGGCGAAAAGCGAAAAGAGCCACGAAACCCACCGAATCCACGAAAGGGAAAAGGGCGCCAGAGTACGTCGTGCGCCCGGAAGCCTCCGTGGATGCAGTGGATTCCGTGGCCATCCCCATCCCCGCCGCCACGGCGCACGCTGCCGGTCAGTCCCGCGCGATGGCGTGACCGAGCTTGCGCCTCAGGCTGCGGTTGATGGCGCGCGAGGCGGCAACCAGGCCGAAGGTCGCCGTCACCAGACTGGTCGAGCCGTAGCCGAGACTACAGTCCAGGGTCACACCCTGCACGCCCGGCTTGGCATGCCCCACCGTCCCGTCCCCGCGCGGATAGAGCTGCTGCTGGGCAGAGAACACGCATTCCACCCCGAAACGGCGCTTCGGATTGCGGGTCCAGCCATGGTCGGCACGCAGCCGCGAGCGGACCTTGGCGGCCAGCGGGTCATTGTATGTGAGCGTGAGGTCGGCCACCCTGACCTGGGTGGGGTCGGTCAGGCCACCTGCACCGCCGGTGGCAATGATCGGAATCCGGTTGCGCTTGCAGTGATAGATGAGCGCCGCCTTGAAGCGGATGCTGTCGATGGCGTCGATGACATAGTCGTATTCCGATGTGATCAGCTCGGGCAGGTTCTTCAGGGTAAGGAAATCGTCCACCGGGCGGCATTCGCAGCCGGGATGGATGGCCGCCACGCGTTTGGCCATGGCCGCTACCTTGGGCTGGCCCAGGGTCGAGGTGAGGGTATGCACCTGGCGGTTGATGTTGGACAGGACGATGTCGTCCGGGTCGATCAGCGTGAGCTGGCCCACGCCGCTGCGTGCCAGCGCTTCCGCAGCCCAGGAGCCGACGCCGCCGATGCCGACCACGCAGACCCTGAGTCCCCGCAGCAGGCCCGCGGCCTCGGTGCCATAGAGTCGCTCGATGCCGCCGAAGCGGGCCTGCCAGTCGTCGGTGTCGTTCATCCTGCCCCCGGAGAAAGGCGGGATTATAGCGATGCCGGGGGCGAGGGCGGGATGCCGGCGGCCGCAGGGCCGCCGGCGGGAGGCATCATTCCATGATCATTTCCGGCCAGAAGACCTTGTCCGGCTCCTTGGCCGCCAGCTCGGCCGCCTTCTTCTCGGCCTCGCCATAGGTCATCTCCTCGTCGAAATGGCCCCGCTCGAACTTGTACTTGTACTTCCAGCCGATGCGATAGCCCTTGTCGGACGCACGCCGCAGCAAGGGGTCAGCCTTGTTGGTGTAGGTACCCGTCATTTTCGGACCTCCTCTGTTGACAGTGAACGCAAGCATCCCGTTCAGGACCGGAAGGCGCAGTATACCCGCCGCGCCACCGGGCCAAAATCATTTCAAGACCATGAAAATATGGTGGTTTTTCGCTCTTGAAAAAGTCCCTGCACACCCCATCATCCCGCTCGTCAACAATCATCCAAGGAGGACAAGCCATGAGCGAAACCCTGACCCTGAAACCCCGTCACTACGACAAGCTGGGCGTGGTCCACTGCGGTGTGGGCGAGCGCGGTTTCGTGGCCGTGGCCGGCGATACCGTGACCCTGGCCAAAGGCGAATCCCACACCTTTCCCCGCACCGGCATCACGGTCACCCGCAAGGGCGACGAGTACACCTTCACCCGCTCGGTGACCGAGTCCCGGGCAGCCTGACTGTCCGGCCGCGCGGAAGCCCCGCGCGGCCTGGGTCCGGTCATTCGTCCTCGGGCTCACCCTGCCACAGCATCTCGTAACCGATCTCGTAGGTTTCGGTACAGTACTGCTTGAGCGCCTCGAACTTTTCCTTGAACACATGGTCAGCATGAGACTTCTCATGATGTTCGAAGGACTTCCAGTAGGTGACGATGGCCACATGATCATCGGTTGACTGCTTGGAGTCGAAAGAGCCCTGCTCCGAAACGAACCCCGTGTACTTGAACACCTGGCCACCGATGAAACCACCCTCTTCATCGCCGTAGGTATTCTTGACCACGTTGCACATCTCACCCAGCGCCAGCTCCAGATCCTCGCGGCTGACACCCTCCTTGAGCTTGACAACGTTGAACAGCATCACGGCACCAAAGGGAATCGTGAGCGGTTGAAACATGGCTGTTCTCCTCAAATCCGGTTGGCAAGAGAGCGGGTTGCGACACAGCCCGGATGACTGTCGTAGTCGCGGCCCATTCCGGTCGCAAATGGTGACGGATACGCTTCCGCCGACGCGCGACGCACCGGTGTCCGGCCCCGCAACTGGGACATCTGCCGACCCCATATGGTGTCGACCGCCAACCGTTTCAAGTCATTTGACCTTTCGGGGAGCGAGGGTGCAGGATGTGAAAGGCACCCACGCCGCCACCCTGCTCCGGTTCACCGGCACGAGCGGCGCAATGTACCTGTGGCCCACAGGAAGGTGATACCCCATGATGTTGCTCGGCTTGTTGCTGCTCTGGTTGCTCACAGCCTTCGGCCTCTGGCTGACCAGCCTGCTGGTGCCGGGCATTCGCATCCGCTCGGGCACGGACCTGCTGCTGGCCGCGCTGGTGCTGGGCCTGATGAACGCGCTCATCCGTCCGCTGCTGTGGGTCCTGACACTGCCGCTGACGGTGCTGACCTTCGGCCTGTTCGCGCTGCTGGTGAACGCCTTCATCCTGTGGCTGACCGGGCGGCTGGTACCGGGCTTCGAGGTCCGCGATTTCGCCAGTGCGCTGCTGGGCGCCCTGATCATGGCCCTGCTGGGTGTTGCGGCAATGATCCTGCTTCAGTTCGGGATGATGGGCACGGTGCACTGGGTCACGATCGAGCCCGGCACGCCGCCGATGGCGTTCTGAGCCACCGACCCGCTCAGCTCGAGGTCAGGGCACGGCGGAACGCCTGGCGTTCCGCTTCATCGGGGATGCGCTCGCAAAGTGCCTGGATGAAAGCCTCTCGGGTCATGGCCCGGGGCAGGGTCATTTCCACCATGCGCCGGGCAATGGGACCCACATGGCGGGCATAGAGACGGATGATGCGATCCAGTTCCTCGCCATCCGGGGAGAAGGCGGGCGCCTCGGGTTCCGCAGGCGCGGCCGATCCGTCGGCAACCCCGTGTTCGCCAGAACAGGCGTGTTCCAGTGCGCAGCGGTGGAACCAGGCCAGGAACTGCTCCCGACCCTCGGTGGCGGGGATGCGGGCGGCCAGCTGCTCGCCCAGCTCGGTCACGCTGCCGGCGTTGGACAGTGACTGGTTCACGATGAAGGCGGCCAGTGGCCCGACGTGGGTCGCCAGCCGGCTGCGCAGGCGATCTACCAGCTCCGCCGGCCAGGTTGCGGTTGGGCTCGCTGCGGGCTCGGGTCGGCGCAGAGGCTCGCGGGCGATGACCGTCTCGGACAAGGTCTCCACCGCGTTGCGCTCGCCAGCCACTTCGGCGCCCACCTGTTCCAGTTGGCGCGCCAGCCCCAGCGCGGACTCCGGCCGCTGTTCGGGATCGGCGGCGAGAACGCGCGCCAGTATGCCCCGCAGTCGTGGCGGCAGCTCGCGCGCGGCCTCGCTGTCGAAGGCCTCGTCGACAAAGGCGCTCACCTTGTGCCCGAACACCACCTCCGGCCCCGGCTTGCGCCCGGTCAGCATCTCCAGCAGCACGATGCCGACCGAATAGAGATCGCCGGCGGCGGTGACCTGCTCGCCGCGCAGGCCTTCCGGCGCCATGTAAGACGGCGTGCCCACCATGTTGCCGGCCTGGGTCAGCTCGGAGGCGTCGATGCGCGCCACGCCGAAGTCGGCCACCTTCACCCCGCCGGTATCGAGCAGGATGATGTTGGCCGGCTTGATGTCGCGGTGCACCACGCCCTTGGCATGGGCGTGATCCAGCGCCGCCAGCACCTCCCGGGCGATGTGCAGGATCTCGTGCAGGGCGAATCGGTGACCGGTCTCGATGAAAAAGCGCAGTTCCTCGCCCTGCACGTATTCCATTACCAGATAGTCGCTGGCCCCGTCCGTGCCGAAATCGAACACGGTAACCACGTTGGGGTGCAGGCAGCGGGCAGCGGCGCGGGCCTCCTGGCGGAAGCGCTCGCGCCAGTCCTGGTTGCCCTCACCCGCGGCCAGGTGCGGATGCACCACCTTGATGGCCACCCGCCGTTCCATGTCCGGGTCCTGGGCGAGGTACACGGTACCCATGGCGCCCTGCCCCAGCAGGGCCTGGACCCGGTACTTGCCGATCTGTTCGGGCAGGGCAGACATGCGGCCGTCCGCCTCAGCGCTGCATGGTTTCGTTCAGCATCTGCACGGCATTGTCGAGACTGCGCTGCATGCGATTGAAGGACCGCGCCAGCGAAGAGATCTCGTCATTGCCCTCGGCGGGCAGTTCCTCGAGTTCGGTATCGCCGGTGGAAATGCGCTCGGCCTGGGCCGACATGCGCGCCACCGGGCGGATGACGTACCGCCCCAGCAGCCAGTTCAATACCAGGGCGATGAGGATGAAGATACCGATCAGTGCGGCCATGAACAGCAGGAACTTGTCGCGCGCTCGCTCCAGTGGCCCGGCCTGGGGGACCGAGACCACCTGTGCGCCGACCACCTCGTCCAGCTTCCAGCCGAAGCCGTTGACCGAACCGTACTTCTTCACCATGGCGGCCGGTGCCTGATCCGGCGTGGAGTGGCAGCTCAGGCAGGCCGCGTTGGTGATGCGGATGGGGCGGCTGAAATAGAGCGAGGGCCCGGTCGGCGTCTGCCGCTCGCCGACCAGTTCCCTGGCATCGGGGTGGCCGCGGAAATACTCGATGATGTCCGCCTCCCAGTCGGTGGCACGATGCACGGGATTGGTGGGATTGAGTGCCGCCTCCTTGTAGGCATAGTCGGGATATTTCTTCTGCAGGTGTTCAACGTAGCGGGTCGCGGCATAGGCCGGCACCGTCTGCGGATGGAACTCGCCTTCCTGCAGTTGCGCGATCAGCGGGCGTACCTCCTCGACCGTGTAGCGACGCACCGCGCGCGCGCTTTCCATGAGGATGTTGGCCGACTCCATCACCTCCTCGCGGGTATGCTCGGCGAACACCCGATAGGAAATCAGCGCTGCGGCGACCAGGCCGGCCGCGGTAACCAGCATCAGGATCAGGTTGAAACGAACCCTCAGTGTCATGACCACCCTTTGTGATTGTTCGTGTTTTCAGCAGGATAGTACACTATAGCGGATATCCTGCCAGCTTCTTGAGAATCCCGTGACACCGCGCCGCCTGTTCGCCCATACCCTCCTCACCGCCCTGGTGCAGAGCCTGCTGCTCGGCGGTCTGTTCATGTACGCCGCCTACCGCCGCGCCCTGACCCTGCCGGCCGAGGCGCTGGCCCCCTGCGCGCGCGTGGCCGAACCGGCACGCCAGGCGGATTGTCTGAACCTCGCCCTGCACGCCCACCTCACCGCCCCACCGCATCTGGCGCTGCTGTTCGTGGTGCTGCTGGTCGCGGCCCTGTTGCCGGCGTGGCTGGCCGCGCGTGCCGCCGGCAGTCAGGCGCTGGGTCAGGCCCTGCTCATTGCCATGAGTTCGGCCGCGCTCCTGCTCGCCTTCATGGAACCGGGCCGGCTGCCGGCACTCGCGGCCTTCGTCGGCAGCGTCCTCGCGGGCCTGATCGTCGCCCGTTTCGGACACGCGCGGATGGCCACGCCGAACACGGGTGCTTGATTTTTGACGGGCACGATTTATGCTTGGTCCAGTTCCGTACCGGACGACGCGGATCCCATGGGGGGGTTGGAATTCGCGTCGGGGTGGCGATGTCTCCATGCCGCCCCCGTCCAGATCATCCCCCCGACCGACATGCAGGAGAACTCGCCATGCGCAACCGTTTCCGTCAACTGGGTCAGGGAATGACGGAGTACATCATCATCGTCGCCCTCATCGCCATTGCCGCCATCGCCGTCTACGGCCTGTTCGGCGATACCATCCGCGGCCAGATGGGCGCCATGACGCAGGAACTGGCGGGTCAAGACGGCTCCTCCAGCCTCAAGAAAGCGGATGATGCCGGCAAGGCTGCGGCCGGCGCGGCCTCGGACAAGAAGACGCTGAGCGACTATACCGGTCAGTCCAACTGACCGGTGTCTTCCGGCCGAAGCGCTCACCCTTGCTTCGTTCATGATGCCCGGACCTGACCGGGACAGGATGCGATCGCCTGGCGGACGTCAGTCAGGCCAGGCGATCCTGCTCGTCCTGCTGCTCACCGTGGTCGGCATCCTTGCCGGGCTGATGCTGGTGTCCAACGGCATCCTGACCAGCGAGAAGATGCAGCTCCAGAACGCGGCCGACGCCTCCGCCTACGGCGTGGCAC
Organism: Thiohalobacter sp.; assembly: GCF_027000115.1. NCBI lineage: Bacteria > Pseudomonadati > Pseudomonadota > Gammaproteobacteria > Thiohalobacterales > Thiohalobacteraceae > Thiohalobacter > Thiohalobacter sp. Next base: position 72,355 of record NZ_JALTON010000002.1, read on the forward strand.
TGGCCGAGGCGCGCGACCTCAATTTTGCCGCCTACATCAACCGCGCCATGATCGCCAACGAGGTGGCCATCGGCCAGCTGGTGGGGCTGATGTCATGGGCGGCCATGGTGCGCTCGGTGCCGGGTTTCCTCGACATCTACTACGGGCCCATGATCAAGGCCCTGCTCGCCAGTCCACTGGCACCCATCGGTGCCGTTCTGCAGGGCATCATCACCGCCCTGCAGATCACCGGCAACATCGTCTACCAGGGCACCCGTGCCTTCACCCGCCTGTTCACCCGCGCCTATGCCGCGCTCAACCGCGGCCTGAGCCTGGCACAGCGTGCCATGCACACGGCCACCTTCATGTTCACCATCGGCGCCCTGGACGACAGCATCCGCAACAACGCGAAGAAGGCCCAGCTCTCCTGGTTCGGGGCCTTTGCCCTGGCCCGCCACTACACCACCTATTTCGAGAACCTTGCCATACGCAAGCGTGGGGACAACTATGTCTCCAGCTATCGCCAGAGCCACAGTTGGGACAGCTTCGTCGAGCGGCGGCTGAGCAAGCGGCTGTCGCCCTCCGATGCCAGCCAGAAGGCGGGCATGGCCCGCTTCGCCGCCATGGTCAACGCCTCGCGCGATCCCTTCAGTGACAATCGCGCCGGTGGCTGGGCCATCCCGCTGATGCCGCCCATCAACATCAACATCAATGCCGGCAACATCCCGCTCACCAATCGCTGCATCCTCTGCATCAACTTCAACTTCTCGGTGCACATGGAACGCAAGGGCGGCACCGATGTCCGCGGCGTGAAGGCGGGGCGCGAGACCCACTACAACTGGTCGGCGGTGGACCTGGTACAGGCCACCTCGCGCTTCCGGCTGCGCATCGTGGTGCTGGGCGTGACCCTGTTCAACCAGCGCTATGCCGGCGGACCGCCGCACGGCATCGGCGCGGCCCGCGCAGCGGCCGACGCCGGCGATGACATTTCTACCTTCCAGCCACGCGACGTGCTGCCGAAATACCTGGGCGGCACCATGCCGGAGCAGGAATACGGCCATACCGCCATCCCCGCCTACGCGGCGGTCTGGGCCTGGCCCCTGCCCTGGCCCGGCAACGGCAATCCCTATCTCGCCATGCAGACCAACAATGTGTATCCGGCCCACCGTGGCCTGCCGCGCTACATGGACACCCGCGCCCAGCCCTTCGCGGCGCGCATCGACGGCAAGCTGCATTTCGGCATCGAGGCGCCCTATGTGCTGATCGGCCTGGTCAAGGAAGAAGAACACCTGGTCGACACCTCCACCCGCGGCCGCTTCCGGCTCGATCCCGACTATGCCGCCGACCAGCTGGCCGTGCTGGGCAAGGCCCAGGTGTACTTCAGCCGCCCCAACGACCTGCCCTGGTTCCGGCGCCGTGACGGCAAGCTGGAACTGGCGAACACCTTCAATCCCTACTGGGATGCGCGGCTGGTGGATACCAGCTACCTGGACCGCACCATGGCCCTGGCCATGCAGCAGCGCCAGCCCTGGCTGCCGCGCGACGTCAATGCCGCCTTCAATGGTCTCAACCGGCTGGTGAGCCTGCTGCCCACGCCATGACCCGCGACCGACGACAACAAACCGGACAGGCCATGACCGAGTTCGTGATCTCGGCTGCCTTCGTGCTGGTGCCGCTGTTCCTGATCGTGCCGGCGGTGGGCAAGTACATCGACATGAAACACGCGGCAGTGGCCTCGGCCCGCTACAGCACCTGGGAATACACCGCGCACTATGCCCGTGCCGGTGACCAGTCTTCCGGCTTCAGCGCCGTCAGCCGTGCCCAGCGACCGGTCAAGCCCTTGCGCGATGTGGCACTGGAGGCCGAACGCCGCCACTATGGCAACAGCGCGCTGCCGCTGGACACCCATGCCGACCGTGGCGGCCTGGCCCAGTCCGAGCTGCGACCGCTGTGGCGCTATCACGATGGCACACCCATGTACCTGGCCGCCGCCAACCGCCCCGTCTCCGCCGTCGGCCCCGGACGCACGCCGGACCCCACCGGCATCTTCAGCGGCGTGCTCACCGCCTTCAACAAGCTGGCCCGCGCCCTTGCCGGCGCACTCGGGGCGCTGGGCGTGGACGGCGGCTTCGATGCCGTCAACGACCGGGGCCGCTTCGGTGTGGAAGTGGCGATGCGCGCAGAGAACGCCCCGCGCTGGACACCGCTGAAGAAGGCCAACCGCGCCCCGCTGTTCCTGCAGGACCTGAACCTAGTCATGACCGCGCGCGGCGCCCTGCTCACCGATGGCTGGGCCGCGGGCGGCGTACAGCATGCCAACCGCCAGTCGCGGGGACTGGTGGCCGGCGCCCTGCTGGACCCCATCCTCAATCGCTGGATCCCGATCCAGTCCCTGGCCTCGACCATCCTGCTCAGCCCCGAACTTGGGCCGAACAATCTGCAGTTCGGCATCATGCCCACCGACGATGTGCCGCCGGGCAAGCTGTCGCCCGATACCCGCTCGGTGTCCTGTCCGGGAGGCTACTGTGAATACTGAGCCGCGACGCCTGCCCCTGACCCTGCTGCTGGCCCTCGGCGGCCTCGCGCTGGCGGCCCAGGCGCGCGACGATTTCCCGCCCCCGCCCGACAGCCGGGTGGAACTGGTGGCCGGGGAGACCACGGCGCTGGGCATGCAGCTGGCCATCCGCCGCTTCCGCAGTGACCTCAAGGCCGAACAGGTAATCGATTTCTACCGCAAGCTCTGGGGCAAAGACGCCGCGGTCAGTGAAGCGCCGCCCTGGCGTATGGTCGGCACCGTCGACGATGGCCACTATCTCAATGTCCAGGTCCGGGACGAGGCCGACGGCAGCGAGGGCCTGCTCAGCAAAAGCGACTTGCCCGAGCGCCTCAGCAGCGGCCGCTACCAGCCCGCGCCACGCCACACGGACTTCCCGCGCATGAGCGGCAGCGATCTCATATCGATCAGCAACAGCCGCGATGCGGGCAAGACCGGCCGCCTGGTGCAACTGCAGAACGACTTCTCCGTGGCCAGCAATGCCCGCTTCTATCGCCGCCACTACGAGGGCCAGGGCTACACCACGGTGATGGACGAGGCGGTGGCGCCACGCGAGCAGGGCCGCGTGCTCTACTTCCAGCGCGGACCGCATAACGTGACCGTTACCATCAACCGGGTCGAGGACCGAACTTCCGTCATCGCCAGCGACGTCAGCGAGGGATTCCTGCCATGAACCGCAACGCAGGCCGCCAGGGCGGCCAGTCAATGGTCGAGTACACCGTCATCCTGGCCGCGCTCACGGCCGCCCTGCTGGCGGCGGGGCCGGGCTCGGTGGAGGAACTGCGCCAGGGCGTGGTCGACAAGCAGCGCGGCTACAGCTATGCCGTCTCGCTGTCGGAGATCCCCGAGTCGGGCGATCTGCAGGAGATTGCGGCCTACTACAAGCGTCTGGGCAAGTATCCGGCGTTGCAGCCGCAGCTCGCCGCCGGGGGGCAGAAGCTGAGCCAGTTCGTCAGCCAGCTGGAACAGGCCGACAAGCTGTTGTCGCAATTCGATCCCGCCAATGCCGGCAAGCCGCTGCAGCACCTGCCCGGCTGGCCTCCGCCACTGCCCGGGCTGTAGCCGGCCGATCCGACCGCACTCACCGAAACCGACGGGGACAAGAAGAAACGTGGACAAGAAGAACCTCAAGCTGCTGCTCATCGCCCTGGGCCTCGGCGCACTGGCCGCCCTGCTCTCCTTCCTCTATCTCAAGGCCCGCGAGGCCGAGCTGCGTGCCCAGCTCACGCCACACGAGGAAATGGTCGAGGTCGTCGTCGCCTCGCGTGACCTGGTCAAGGGCGACAAGCTCAACGCCAGCAATCTCGCCGTGCGCAGTGTCCCGGCCAAGTATGTCGATGACAATGCCGTACGCCCGAGCCAGTTCGAGGAAATCGACGGCCAGGTGCTGAACCAGAACCTGGCCTCGGGACGGCCGCTGATGCGCAGTTATGTGGCGCGCGAGTTTCCCCTGGACTTCTCCGATACCATTCCGCTCAAGCGCCGTGCCATGACCATACAGGTCGACGAGGTGAACTCGGTGTCCGGCTTCGTCCGTCCGGGTGACCGCATCGACCTGTTCGCCCTGCTGCCGCCGGGTGCCGTGGACGAGAAGGACGACAGTCACCAGGTCATGCCCCTGCTCGAAAACGTGGAGGTGCTGGCCACCGGCCGCGACGCCGCCCGCGACTACGAGGAAAAGGTGCGCCTGCTGCGGGGCGGGGTTGCCGCCCAGCCGGATGACAGTTACACCACCCTCACCCTCAACGTGACCCCGCGCGAGGCCGCGGTGCTGGCGACCGCGCGCGAGAAGGGTGACCTGCTGGCCGTGCTGCGCAATCGCAAGGACGACAGCGGTTCCGGCTTCACCCGCGTCACGCCTGCGGATCTGCGTTCCAACGCCGAACGCCTCGCCCAGGCCGCGGCGGTGCGTGCCAGCACGGAACAGCTCGGCGAGGTGCGTCGCGACGCCGACGGCAACATCATCACGGCCGACGGGCGAAAGATCGCCGGCGACAAGCTGGTGGTGGCCGAGGATGGCACCCTGATGACCCGCGATGGCGTGGTCCTGTCCGGCCGCGGCCTGCAGGTCAACGACAAGGGCCAGCTGATCACGCCGGACGGCAAGGTGGTCGACCCCGACCGGGTCCGTGTCGCCGCCGACGGCAGCCTGATCACCGCCGACGGCACGGTGGTGGCGGGTGCCCCGGGCACCCGCACCAGTGGCGTAACCGTCAACCCCGACGGCACCGTCACCACCGCCGACGGCCGGGTACTGACCGGCGTCGAGCTCAACAAGGACGGCAAGATCGTCCTGCCCGACGGCACCGTGGTCGATCCCAGGGACGTGGTCGTGCGTGCCGACGGCACCGTGCTCACCCGCGACGGCAAGGTGCTGGCGGGCGTGGGCACTACCCAGGCAGCCGGCACCCTGACCCGCAATGCCGACGGCTCGGTGACCACGGCCGACGGCACCGTGCTGGCCGGGGCCAGACTCGACAAGGACGGCAAGCTGGTACTGGCCGACGGCACCGTGGTCGACCCGAAGGACGTGGTCATCCATCCCGACGGCACCGTGACCACCCGTGACGGCAAGGTGCTCAAGGGCATCCAGGCCGGCGAGGCGGCCGGCAGCCTGCGCGCCGATGCCGACGGCACCATCCGCACTGCCTCGGGTGCCATCATCGAGGGCGCCACCCTGCGCGAGGACGGCAAGCTGGTGCTCCCCGACGGCACCGTGGTCGATCCGAAGGACGTGATCGTCCACCCCGACGGCAGCGTGACCACCCGTGACGGCAAGGTGCTCAAGGGGCTGACGGCACGCAATGTGCGCCGTGCCGGTGTCGCGCCGAAGATCACCGCCACCACCCCGTTGTACGAAGTGGACTACATCGTCGGCGGAGACAGCGACAATGGCGTCGCCAACGTCCGAAAGATTCCGGTGATGCCCTGATCCGGTCGTGGAACAAGAAATCGAAAAACGGGAAAGACAGATGAAAAACACCATCAACCGAAGCCTGCTGGGCATCCTGCTTGTGCTGTTCATGGCCTGGGCGCTGCAAGCCCAGGCTGACAGCCTGCTGCGACTCTATGTCGGCGACATGCAGGTCCTGCCGCTGGGCGAGATCAAGCGCGTCGCCGTCGGCAACGGCGGCGTGCTGAGCACTTCCATCCTCGAGGACGGCCAGTTGCTGGTGCTGGCAGAGAAGGAGGGCGAGACCGAAATGCGGGTCTGGCTCACCGACGGCAGCGAGCGGGTATACAAGATCAGCATCGCCAAGCAGGACACGCTGCAGGCCTCTTCCGAGGCACGCTCCGCCCTGCGCAACCTGCCTGGCGTGACCCTGCGCCGGGTAGGCAACAACATCGTGGTCGAGGGCAAGGTAGACGGCGACGGCAAGGCACTGATCGAGAAGATCAACGCCACCTACAAGCTGATCGATCTCACGGTGCAGAACGACCGCATCCCGCTGAAGGAGATCCTGGCCAACATCCCGGGCATCCAGGTGCGCGAGGTCGGCAAGTTCTCGGTGGTGGAGGGACAGGCCGACGAGCCCACCGCCAAGCTGATCGAATCCGTGATCAAGAACTTCCCCAACGTGGTGAACCTGGTGCGCACCGACCTGGTGAAGCCCGAGCGCATGGTGTACATGAAGGTACAGATCACCGAGTTCAACACCAGCCGGCTGGAGAATCTCGGCATCGCCTGGGAAACCAGCTTCCCCGGGCCCGCGGCCGGCGTCGCCGTCGACTTCACCCGCAAGGGCGACCTCAGCGCGCTTGCAGGCAGCGTGCTGTCGGGCGTGACCAGCCAGACGGCCGCCACATCGGCCATCGGCTACTTCGGCCTCGCCACCCAGATCTCGTCGACCATCAACCTGGCCATCTCCAACGGCGATGCCCTGCTGCTCGCCTCCCCCACCCTGAGCGCAGCCAGTGGTGGCAAGGCCGAGTTTCTCTCCGGCGGCGAGGTGCCCGTGCCGGTGCCCGGGCCCGATCTCACCACCACCATCGAGTACAAGCAGTTCGGCATCATCCTCAACATCGAGCCGACCGCCGACGACAAGGGCAACGTGCGCGCCAAGGTCGAAACCGAGGTCAGCAGCATCGACCAGTCCACTGCGGTGGACAACACGCCCGGCTTCCGCACCCGGCGCACCAGCGCCGAGGTCAGTCTCAAGCAGGGGCAGACCCTGGTCATCAGCGGCCTGGTCAACCGAGAGGTGGCCGAGGATGTCTCCAAGCTGGCCGGACTGGGTGATCTGCCCATCCTGGGTGCGCTGTTCCGCTCCAGCAACTTCCGCAACGGCCACAGCGATCTGGTCATCTTCATCACACCCTATGTGTATGACGCCGATTCCCCGGTCAACAGGGCCCAGCTCGAGCGCGCGGACCAGTTGCGCGCCCGTTTCCTGAAGAACATCGAGAAGAACGGCGACATACTGGACTGAGAACATGTTTGACATCATCGTCATCACGGACAAGGGCAAGACCACCAAGCGGGTGCGCTGCATGATCAAGCAGTGCACCATCGGCAAGTCCCGGGACAACCTCATCCAGATCCGCGGCTGGCGCATCGCCCCGGTTCACTGCCGGATCGAAATGACCGACAAGGGCATCTACATCGAGGACACCAGCGAGGGCATCGGAACCCAGGTCAACGGCGAGAAGGTCCAGTACTACGGGCCGCTGCGCGGTGCCGACATCATCAGCATAGGTGCCTACGAATTCCGCATCGGCGCGGTGTCGACCGACGATGCCGAGGAGGTCGTCAGCAACTACCAGGAACTGCCGGAGAGCAGCGACTGGACAGTGGAAACCTTCTTCGGACCCGCCGCCGCAGCCGGCAGCGGCGAGGACGGTGCCGATGCCCGGCCGAGCGAGGAGGAAATCAACCGCCAGCGCACGGCCATGTGGCGCAACCGGCTTCACCAGGACGTGCTGCGCATGATGGACCTGCGTCGTACCGACGTGGCCGACATGGACGATGAGGAGCTGCGCAACAGCGTCGAGGCCATGATCGACGAGGTCCTTGGTGCCCATGCCGCGGAACTGCCCGACTACATCGACCGCGACCGACTGAAGCGGGAGGTGCTCAACGAGGCCATCGGCCTCGGGCCACTGGAGGAGTTGCTCGCGGACGAGGCCGTCACCGAGATCATGGTCAACGCCCATGACGATATCTTCGTGGAACGCGAGGGCAAGCTGACCCGTTCCGAGGTCACCTTCTCCAGCAATGCCGCTGTCATGTCCGCCATCGAACGCATCGTCACCCCGCTGGGCCGGCGCATTGACGAGAGTTCGCCCATGGTCGATGCCCGACTCAAGGACGGCTCGCGCGTCAACGCCATCATCCCGCCGCTGGCACTGAAGGGCCCCACGATCACCATCCGCAAGTTCTCCAAGAAGAAGCTGGAGGACAGCGATCTGATCCGCTTCGGCTCCATCAACGAGCCCATGGTCAGGCTGCTGCGCACGGCCGTCGAGCAGCGCTGCAACATCATCATCTCGGGCGGTACCGGCTCGGGCAAGACCACCCTGCTCAATGTGCTGTCCAACTTCATTCCGCATTCCGAGCGCGTGATCACCGTCGAGGATGCCGCCGAACTGCAGCTGGCGCAGCCGCATCTGGTGTCGCTGGAATCACGACCGCCCAACCTCGAGGGAAAGGGCGCCATCACCATCCGCGACCTGGTCAAGAACTGCCTGCGCATGCGCCCCGACCGCATCGTGGTTGGCGAGTGTCGTGGCGGCGAGGCATTGGACATGCTGCAGGCGATGAACACCGGCCATGACGGCTCGCTGACCACTGTGCATGCCAACTCGCCACGCGACGTCATCTCCCGCCTTGAGGTGATGGTCATGATGTCCGGCATGGAGCTGCCGGTGCGCGCCATCCGCGAGCAGGTGGCCTCGGCGGTAGACCTGATCGTGCAGCAGACGCGCTTCTCGGATGGCTCTCGCCGCGTCACCCACATCACCGAGGTTACGGGCGTGGAAGGCGACATCGTTCAGCTCAACGACATCTTCCTGTTCAAGCAGGAAGGCTTCGACAGCGAGGGCCGGCTGCTCGGACATTTCGAGGCCACCGGCTCGGTACCGCACTTCTACCAGGACCTGCGCGAGCGTGGCATCCCGGTGGACATGAGCATCTTCGCGTCATGAGCCTGGATCCCGCCGCCCTCCTCCTGCTGCTGTCGCCGCTGCTGTTCTTCACCAGCGTGTTTGCGCTGGGCCTGGTCGCCGCGCGCAAGGGTGAGGAAGTCTGGGACGACTACGAATCGGTATTCAAGGAGACCGCGCGGACCAATCTCGAGGACATGTTCCTGTTCATCGATCCACAGCAGCTGTTCCTGGTCAACGTGGTCGCCATCCTGGTACTGCCCGCGCTCACCCTGCTGGTCACCGGCGACCTGCTGATCGCGCTGGCGGTCATGGCACTGGTCATGTTCGTGCCCTTCTATGTCTACCGGGCCATGCGCCAGCACCGCCTGCGGACCTTCGAGAAACAGCTCCCCGATGCACTCAGCCTGATCTCCAGCGCGCTGAATGCGGGCGTCAGCCTGAACATCGCCCTGGAGAACCTGATCCGCGAACAACCCGCGCCCCTGTCCCAGGAATTCATGCTGTTCATGCGTGAACAGCGACTCGGCGTCGACTTCGACACCTCGCTCCGAAACATGGAGCGGCGCCTGCCGCTGGACGACTTCCGCATGTTCACCTCGGCCCTGCGCATCGCCCGCGAAGTCGGCGGCAACCTGGGCGAGATCCTGGAGCGGCTGGCGGATACCCTGCGCCGCAAGGCGGTCATGGAGGGCAAGATCGACAGTCTCACCGCCCAGGGCCGCATGCAGGGCCTGGTCATGACCGGCCTGCCGGTCCTGCTGGGCCTGCTGCTGTTCTTCCTGGAACCCGACGCCATGCGGCTGATGTTCACTACCCCGGCCGGCTGGGCCACGCTGGCAGTGATCGTGGTCATGGAGGTACTCGGCTATGTCTTCATACGCAAGATCACGCGAATCGATGTCTAGCCCGGCACGAAGCCGCCGAGAACTTGGGATATACCGATGGTTACAAAGAATATTTTTCCTGTATCAGCGGGTAGCGGTTTACTCCCGCACCGCTCTGCCGGCGTCTGCGCGCCAGACGCACATCCATCCGGCAGCTTCGTGCAACTTTCGGGCTAGGAGCAACTGGCAATGGAGCTGTTGATCTATCTCAGTGCCCTGGCTGCCGGCGGCAGTATCCTGCTCATGGTGGTCTTCGTCGATCGCATGACACCCGAGGTCGACGCCACCGACCGTGCCTGGATGGACCCCTTGCCGCCCATGCTGCGGATCATCTGGCCGCTGGTCCGGCTGGTCGCGGACACCGTTACCCCGCTGTACAGCAATCGCTACCTCGACAGCGTGGAGGAACACCTGCAAAAGACGGGGGCATCCTATCTCCTCACCGGCGAGGAATTCGTCGCGCTGCGCATCGTCTCCGCGATTATCTGCCTGCTGCTGGCACTGATACTGGTCGCCTCGTTGCATGCCGGCCAGCCGCTGCTGATCCTGCTGCTGGCCACCGCAGGGGGCTATTTCTTCCCGCTGGTATGGCTCAAGGACACCCGCCAGCGGCGCGAGCGCGATGTCATTCGCGCCCTGCCCGTTTATCTGGATTTCATCACCATGGCGGTCGAGGCCGGACTGAACCTGACCGGTGCCCTGCAGCAGGCCATGCAGAAGGCCCCGGAAGGCGCACTGCGCAACGAGTTCGCCACCGTGCTGCGCGACGTGCGTTCCGGCGTCAAGCGCGCCGACGCCCTGCGGCGCATGGCGGACCGCCTCGACATCCCCGATGTCACCAGCTTCGTCAATGCCGTCATCCAGGCCGAGCGCATGGGCTCCAGCATGGCGGCGGTACTGCGGGTGCAGGCGGAGCAGCGCCGGTCCGAGCGCTTCCAGCGTGCGGAGAAACAGGCCATGCAGGCGCCGGTAAAGCTGATCTTCCCGCTGATCGTGTTCATCTTTCCCGTGACCTTCATCGTGCTCGGCTTCCCGATCGCGATGAAGTTCCTGCACCAGTGACCGTGCGCCGGGGCAGCCTGACCTTCGCCGCCGCGGACGGCCGACAGGCGCGGCTCGATACCGTCTGGCGCACGGAGAGTTTCCTGGAACGCAATCGCGGCCTGCTCGGCCGGGCGCCGCTGAAGGAGGCCGAGGGGCTGCTCATCACGCCCTGCAACGCCGTGCACAGCCTGGGCATGCGCTATGCCATTGACCTCGCCTACCTCGACCGTCGGGGCCGAATTCGGCGCCTGGTGCGTCACCTGCGGCCCTGGCGTGCCAGCCTGTGCCTGGCTGCGGCCTCGGTACTGGAAATGCCGGCCGGCGCGGTCGACCGGCTGGGACTGACCCCCGACATGGAGGCCATCTGGCATGACTGATCTCCTGCGACTGCCGGCCCTGCTGCTGGCGGCGAGCCTGCTAGCCGGCTGCCCGGCCACTGCGCCGGTGCGCTCCACCGATCTCATGGATCTGCAACGGGAGGCCGCGGCCGCCTACCAGGCCGAGCAGTGGGAACAGGCGCTTCCGGCCTACCAGACCCTCACCCGCCGGGTTCCGCGTGATCCCGAACTCTGGTTCCGGCTCGGCAACGTGCATGCCCGACTCCGGCAGCCGGAAGAAGCCGTCGCTGCCTGGCAGCACGCCCTGACCCTCAACCCGCGCGATGGCCGTGCCTGGCACAACATCGGCATCACCCGCCTGCGCCAGGCCGCCAATGCCTTCACCCAGATGGCCCAGTCCCTGCCCCCGGACGATCCCCTGCAACCGCGGGCGCTGGAACTGGCAGAGCAGGTCCTGAACATCCTCGAGCCCGATGCCGCTGCCAAGACCGAATGAGCGCCGGCACGGCGGACAGGCCATGGTGGAGACCGTCATCATCCTGTTCGTGACCCTGCTGCTGTTGCTGGGCATCATCCAGTTCGCGCTCATCTATGACGCCAAGAACACCCTCAACTACGCCGCCTTCGAGGCCGCGCGGGCGGGCGCCGTCAACTATGCCGACCGTCAGGCCGTGGAATACGGCCTGGCCCGCGGCCTGGCACCCCTCTATACCAGCCTCGAGGCCAGCGCCGGGCGTCGCCAGCACGTGAGCGCGGTGCAGGCCGCGCGTGACCGGGTGCTTGCGGAAATCCGGCAGGGCGGCAAGGTCTGCATCGAACGCATCAACCCCGCACCCGATGCCTTCCGTGCCTACGGCATCCGCGATCCCATGGGGCGCTTCAAGGGCCTGGTGATCCCCAACGACCATCTGCGCTATCGCTCGGCGCGCAACATGCGCGCCAAGGTCAACATCCAGGACGCCAACCTGCTCAAGCTGCGGGTGACCTACTGCTATCCCATGTACACGCCCTTCATCTCGCAGGTGATCCAGCGGCTGATGGGCGTACGCCCCGACCCCGACCCGCCCCGGGGCTGGCAGGCGCCGGAGCTGGGCAGCTTCCGTCGGGCCTGTTATGCCGAGGGACGCTTCCCCATCGTCGCCCAGGCGCTGGTGCGGATGCAGACGCCGGCCTGGGAAGATCCCAGCTACGATACCGACTGCCGATAGACAAAGACTCTGCGAAGCGGACCCCGTGGATTGTCGCGGGGAACAGCCGTCAGGGCTGGAAGGTCTCGATCTCCAGCGTGCCACCCTGGCGCAGCCGGTAACGCGCGCCGAGTTCCGTGCCCGTCAGTGGCAGGAATCCACCCGCCGCATGGCCCGCATATTGCGCCAGGGGCTGCGGATGATGGCGGATTTGCAGCCGGACTCGGGCCGGGCTGCGTGCCTCCGGCGCTGGTCGAACACCGTTTGAAGTCGGAGGTTCGAACCCTTCCGGGCGCATGAAACGACAAACCCGCCTAGGGGGCGGGTCTGTCGTTCCATTTGGCGCGCCCGGAAGGATTAGCGGCCTGCGGCCGATCTGCGCGCCTCCGGCGCTGGTCGAACACCGTTTGAAGTCGGAGGTTCGAACCCTTCCGGGCGCATGAAACGACAAACCCGCCTAGGGGGCGGGTCTGTCGTTCCATTTGGCGCGCCCGGAAGGATTCGAACCTCCGACCGCCTGGTTCGTAGCCAGGTACTCTATCCAGCTGAGCTACGGGCGCTTGGGAGCGGGAAATTATCCAGAAATTCGGGCGTTGTGCAAGGGTCCCGGCGATTCCGGTCACCTTCGGCCAGGAATCAGTTTCGACCGGCGAGGGATTGATTCGGGGCGCCTCCGCTGCGCTGCGGCGTCGTCTCGCTCGCCGCGCTCGCTCGGCTCGAACCGAAGGCTTCTCATCGGGCCTCTCTCTCCGCCATATAAAAAGGGGCCCCGGAGACTCCGATTACCCTCTTCCGCAAACCGGGCCGCCTTGGCGAGGGATTGATTCGGCGCTGCGCGCCTCACCCCTTCGGGGCGCCTCCGCTGCGCTGCGGCGTCGTCTCGCTCGCTGCGCTCGCTCGGCTCGAACCGAAGGCTTCTCATCGGGCCGCTCTCTCCGCCATATAAAAAGGGGCCCCGGAGACTCCGATTACCCTCTTCCGCAAACCGGGCCGCCTTGGCGAGGGATTGATTCGGCGCTGCGCGCCTCACCCCTTCAGGGCGCCTCCGCTGCGCTGCGGCGTCGTCTCGCTCGCTGCGCTCGCTCGGCTCGAACCGAAGGCTTCTCATCGGGCCTCTCTCTCCGCCATATAAAAAGGGGGCCCGCTGGGCCCCCTTTTTATATGGCGGAGAGAGAGGGATTCGAACCCTCGATGGAGCTTTTAACCCCATACTCCCTTAGCAGGGGAGCGCCTTCAGCCGCTCGGCCATCTCTCCAGCTGCAGCAGCACTGCACGCAGCGGAGACGTAGGATACCGTCGGCCATCGCACAGGTAAAGCGCTCCAGGTCTCCTTCAGCCAACGGCATTGCCGTCCTCTTCCTGTTCGCGGCGGATGCGCTCGTAGATCTCCTCACGATGCACCGCGACTTCCTTGGGGGCGTTGACGCCGATGCGCACCTGATTGCCCTTGACGCCCAGCACCGTGACGGTCACTTCGTCGCCGATCATCAGCGTTTCGCCCACCCGTCGGGTCAAAATCAACATGTTTGTATCTCCTTGACTTGCACTTCCAGCCCAGTCATCCATTCGGACGGCACGCCCCGACACGCAGGCGAGCGCGACCAACCTAGTTGTCGGCATCCCTGTCCGAAACTACAGTCCCTTAACTAATTGATTGTTTTTATTGTTGATTTACTTGGCGCGATGAAACCATCGAAATCGCCGCAAGGCGAACGCCAGTCAAGCGGATTGCGGTGCCTGGTCGAGATGAAAGGCATCATGCAACGCGCGCACGCCGAGTTCCAGATACTTTTCATCCACCACCACCGAAATCTTGATCTCGGATGTGGAAATCATGCGGATGTTGATGCCCTCCCGAGCGAGGGCCTCGAACATGGTCGAAGCGATGCCGGCATGGGAACGCATGCCCACACCGACCAGGGAAATCTTGACGATGCGGTTGTCACCCGAGACCTCGCGCGCGCCCATCTCGCCGGCCACCCTGCGCACCAGTTCCAGCGCGCGATCGTAGTCGTTGCGGTGCACGGTAAAGGTGAAGTCGGTGGTCTGGTCATCAGGCGCGATGTTCTGGATGATCATGTCCACTTCGATGTTGGCGTCGGCCACGGCACCCAGCAGGCGATGCGCAATGCCCGGCTGGTCCGGCACGCCCAGCACGGTGATCTTAGCCTCGTCACGATTGAAGGCGATGCCCGAGATCAGCGCGTTTTCCATCTGTTCGTCCTCGTAGGTGATCAGGGTACCCTCGCCTTCCTCGAAGGAAGACAGCACCCGTAGGGGGACATTGTACTTGCCCGCGAACTCCACCGAGCGGATCTGCAACACCTTGGAGCCGAGGCTGGCCATTTCCAGCATTTCCTCGAAGGTGATGCGTTCCAGCCGTCGCGCCTCGGGCACGACCCGCGGATCGGTGGTATAGACGCCATCGACGTCGGTAAAGATCTGACACTCGTCGGCCTTGAGGGCCGCCGCCAGCGCCACCGCAGTGGTGTCTGAGCCGCCACGACCGAGGGTGGTGATGTTGCCCTCGGCATCCACACCCTGAAAGCCGGCCACCACCACCACGCGGCCTGCATCCAGATCGGCGCGCACACGGGCGTCGTCGATCTCCTGGATACGCGCCTTGTTGTGGGCACTGTCGGTCAGGATATGCACCTGGCTGCCGGTGTAGGAACGTGCCGGGCAGCCACGCTTCTCCAGCGCCATGACCAGCAGGGCGATGGTGACCTGTTCACCCGTCGACAGCAGCACGTCCAGCTCCCGCGGCGGTGGGCGGTCGGTGATGGCCTTCGCCAGACCGATCAGGCGGTCGGTCTCTCCGCTCATGGCGGACACCACGACCACAAGCTGATGTCCCTGCGCGCGGTAGCGCAGGACCTTGTCGGCCACGGCCTCGATGCGCTCGGGCGAGCCCACCGAGGTGCCACCGAATTTTTGCACGATCAGAGCCATCGGCCTCTATCCACGCGAACGCGCTCCCCGGAGCGCGCAAAGCCGGGAATTAAACACCAAAAGTAGCCGGGAGGGAACCGCGCGGGCGGAACATGCCGCTCAGGCGCTTGCGGTCGCGGCGAGCTGACTGCGCACCCAGTCGGGCACGCTGGCCAGGGCCGCATCCAGGTTCTCGGGTTCGCTGCCGCCGGCCTGGGCCATGTCCGGCCGGCCGCCGCCCTTGCCGCCCACCTGCCGGGCCACCGCATTGACCAGGGCCCCGGCCTGGATGCGGCCGGTCTGATCCTTGCTGACACCGGCGGCCAGTGCCACCTTGCCGTCCTTCACCGTGGCCAGCACGATGGCCGAGGCACCGAGCTTGTTGCGGAGCTGGTCGATGGTATCGCGCAGCGACTTGGGATCGGCCCCGTCCAGCCGCGCGGCCAATACCTTGATGCCGTCGATTTCCACGGCCCGGGAGGCCAGATCGCTGCCGCGCGCGCTGGCCAGCTTCGCCTTGAGCTGCTCCAGCTCCTTCTCCAGGGCGCGGCTGCGCTCGACCAGCTGGGCAACCTTGTCCGGCACGTCGTCCGGGCTGCCGCGGAGCAGGCCGGCGGCCTCGCGCAGGGCCTGCTCGCGGGCACGCACATGGGCCAGGGCGCGGTCGCCGGTGACGGCCTCGATGCGGCGCACGCCGGCGGCCACGCCGCCCTCGGAGACGATCTTGAACAGGCCGATGTCGCCGGCACGGCTGACGTGGGTGCCGCCGCAGAGCTCCACCGAGAAGTCGCCCAGCGACAGCACCCGGACCTTGTCCCCGTACTTCTCGCCGAACAGGGCCATGGCGCCGGCCTCCAGCGCGGCGTCGATGTCCATGATGCGGGTCTCGGCCGGCGCATTGGCCCGGATCTGGGCATTGACCAGCTCCTCGATGCGTGCCAGCTCGTCTTCGGTCAACGGCTCGAAATGGGTGAAGTCGAAGCGCAGCCGGTCCGGGCCGACCAGCGAGCCCTTCTGCTGGACATGGTCGCCCAGCACGCGGCGCAGGGCGGCATGGAGCAGATGGGTTGCCGAGTGGTTGCGGCGGATGGCCGCGCGGCGCTCGGCGTCGATCTCGGCGGTGACCGTCTCGCCCACCGCCAGGCTGCCCTCGGCGAGCCGCCCGATGTGGGTGTGGACGCCGCCCTGCTTGCGCGTGTCCTGCACCTCGAAGCGGCCGCCCGGACCCTCGATGACGCCGGTATCGCCGACCTGACCGCCGGACTCGGCATAGAAGGGCGTGTGGTCCAGCACCACCACGCCCTGCTCGCCCGCCTCCAGCCGCTCGACCGGCTGGCCATCGCGAAACAGCGCGGTGACCCGGGCCTGATCGCGCTCGTGATCGTAGCCGGTGAAGTCGGTGCAGCCCTCGACCTTGAGCTCGGCGTTGTAGTCGACCCCGAACTGACTGGCGGCGCGGGCACGCTCGCGCTGGGCCGCCATCTCGCGCTCGAAACCGGCCTCGTCGATGCTCAAGCCGCGTTCACGGGCGATGTCGGCGGTGAGGTCGACCGGGAAGCCATAGGTGTCGTAGAGGCGGAACACCGTCTCGCCGGGAATCACCTTGCCGTCCAGCGAGGCGATCGCCTCCTCCAGCAGCTTCATGCCCTGGTCGAGGGTCTCGGCGAAGCGCTCCTCCTCCTGGCGCAGCACCCGCTCCACCTGCGGCCGCGCCTCGACCAGCTCGGGATAGGCATCGCCCATCTCGCGGCACAGCGGCCCGACCAGGCGATGGAAGAAGATGTCCTTGGCGCCCAGCCGGTAGCCGTGGCGCACCGCCCGGCGGATGATGCGCCGCAGCACATAGCCGCGGCCCTCGTTGGACGGCAGCACGCCGTCGGTGATGAGGAAGGCGCAGGAACGAATGTGATCGGCGATGACCTTGAGCGAACTGCTGGACAGGTCCTCGGTGCCCACGATTTCGGCCGCGGCAGCAATCAGGTTGCGGAACAGGTCGATATCGTAGTTGCTGTGCACCCCCTGCATGACCGCCGCCAGCCGCTCCAGACCCATGCCGGTGTCCACCGAGGGTCTTGGCAGCGGCGTCATCTCGCCGCTGGCGTCACGGTTGTACTGCATGAACACCAGGTTCCAGATCTCGACGTAGCGATCGCCGTCCTCCTCCGGAGTGCCCGGCGGACCGCCGGGAATCTCGGGGCCATGGTCGTAGAAGATCTCGGTGCAAGGGCCGCAGGGACCGGTGTCGCCCATGGACCAGAAGTTGTCGCTCTCGTAGCGCCGGCCGCCGGGCTTGTCGCCGATGCGAGTAAAGCGCGCCGGATCGATACCGATCTCCTTGAGCCAGATGTCGGCGGCCTCGTCATCCTCCTCGTAGACGGTCACCCACAGCCGCTCCGGTGGCAGCTTCATCTCGCCGGTGAGGAATTCCCAGGCGTGGCGGATGGCCTCGCGCTTGAAGTAGTCGCCGAAGCTGAAGTTGCCCAGCATCTCGAAGAAGGTGTGATGCCGCGCGGTATAGCCCACGTTCTCCAGGTCATTGTGCTTGCCGCCGGCCCGCACGCAGCGCTGGGCGCTGGCCGCCCGGGTGTAGGGCCGCGTCTCCTTGCCGAGAAACACGTCCTTGAACTGGACCATGCCGGCATTGGTGAACAGCAGGGTGGGGTCGTTGGCGGGCACCAGCGAACTGGAGGGGACGATCTCGTGGTCACGGGACCGGAAGAATTCGAGGAACGCGGTGCGGATGTCGGCGCTGCTGGTCATGGGAAACTGGGGTTAATGAGTTGATTTGCAATGCGCGAAGCTTACCGCAAGGGCCGGTCGGCGTCACTCGCCGGAAAGGGCGGCGGCCAGCCCGCATGTTTCACTAGGGGGGAAACATGCAAGCCAACTGATCGGCATCGAAGCCCCGGTTCTGCAGGAAGCGCATTTGCCGGGCGCGAGTGGGGAAATCCTCGGGCAGGGCCTGCCCGAAGCGCTTGCGGCGCGCGGCCTCGGCGAGCTGCCCCCAGTCGGCCTCGGCGGCCTCGAGGGCAGCCTCGATATCGGCCTCGGACACGCCGCGTTCGCGCAGCTCGGCACGGATCCGCACCGGGCCATAGCCACGACCGGCACGGGAATGGACATACTGTTCGGCGAAACGCGCATCGCTGAGCAGGCGCGCCTCGACCAGTTCATCCAGCACCTGCGCAACCAGCGCCTCGGGCCGGCCGCGCTGTCGCAGCTTGCGGGCCAGTTCGAGACGACTGTGCTCCCGTCGGGCCAGCAGGCGGAGAGCGGCGGCCCGCACCTCCGCCTGTTCGTCCCCGGGTGATGGTTGCCCGTCCATCGGGAGGGATTGGCAGCAGGGATCAGTTGAGGGTCTCGGCCTCCGGGGCCTCTTCGTCGGCCTCGGCAGCCGCGACCGGCCTGTTCAGCAGGCGGGCACGCAGCTGGGCCTCGATCTCGGCCGCCATGTCCGGGTTTTCCTTCAGGAACTGGCGGACGTTTTCCTTGCCCTGGCCGATGCGGTCGCCGTTGTAGCTGTACCAGGCGCCGGACTTGTCGACGATGCCCTCG
>NZ_JALTON010000003.1 GCF_027000115.1 Thiohalobacter sp.
GCGCAACGAGGCCCTGGGCCGGCGGCTGGAGGCACTGGAGGCCGACAAGGGCAAGGTCGAGACGGCGCTGGCCGATGCCCGCGGCGATCTGGAGGCCACCCGCGAACGATTCGAGACGCGGGTCGCCAAGCTGGAGCAGGCGCTCGCCGGCGAGCGCGAGGCTCGTGCCGCCGAGGCCGAGCGCTTCGCGGCAGTCGAGCGGGAACACGCGGAAACGGTTGCGGCGCTGGAGGCGGCACGTCAGGAGACGGCCAGTCTTGGCGAGGCGCGCGAAACCCTGGCGCATCAGCTGGAGGAGGCCCGTACCGCACTCGAGCAGTCCGGTCAGGCCATGCAGGCGCGCGAGGCCGCGCTGACGACGGAACTCAACGAGGTCCGGGCCCAGCTCGTCGAGGCGCGGGATGCGCTGTCCAAGGGCGAAGACAGCAGTGGGGCACTGCGCGCCCAGTTCGAGCAGGAGAGCGAGCGGCTGCAGGGGCGCATCGCCGAACTCGAGGCCGCGATGGAAACCGCCCGCGCCGAGCTGGCGGAGAAGGCCGGTGCGGTGGATGCGCTGGGTCGCGAGCGCGACACGCTGCAGGCCCGGACCGACGAGCTGGAACAGCGTCTGCAGACACTGGAGGGTGAGGCGGCCGAAGTGCTCAAGGCACGCGAGTCGCTCGAAGCGGAACTGGCGCAGGCCCGTGCCGAGGCCGCCGAGGCGGGGCCGCTGCGCGCCCGCATCGGTGAACTGGAATCGGCGCTGGCGGCCGCGGAGGCCCGGATTGCCGAGGCGAACGCGGGCGCCGGGGCGGCAGAGGAAGTCATCGCCGAGCGGGACCGGCTCGCCGCCGAGCTGGATGCCGTGCGCGAGGCGGCGTTGGCCCGCGAACGGGCCCTGGAGGCCGAGCTGGCCCAGTTGCGTGAGGCGACGACGGCGGATCTCGAGGCCATGCAGGATCGGGTGGCGGAACTGGAACGGGCGCTGGCCGAGGGCGGGGGCGATGCCGAGGAGACCGAACGTCTGCGTCTGCTGCTCAACGAGGCCCGCGACGAGGCGGCCGCTTACCGCGCCGAACTGGAACGGCTGCAGCAGCAGGCGCAGGCACCCGCCGCGGACAACGACGGCAGCGACCTGATCCGCCTGCAGGCGGAGCTGGAACTGATCCGCGAGCGGGTGAACGAGGCCGTGCAGGGACGCGACGCCGCCCTCGACGAGGCCGCGCAGCTGCGCGAGCAGCTTGCCGCCCGGCAGGCCGCGCCCGCGCCGGTCGCGATGCCGGCCGAGGAAGTGCCGGCTGCGCCAGGCCGGGGCGGGCTGGTGTTCGGACTGCTGGGCGGACTCCTGCTGGGCGCGGCCGTTGCCGGCGGTTTCCTCTGGTATCAACAGCAGCAGGCGGTACCGGTCGCCCCGTCGCCGGCACCGTCGGCCGCGGAGTCGCCCGCGGTTGCGGAGACGAAGCCGGCCGCGACGCCGAAGGCTGCGCCCGCGAAACCGAAGCGGGCCACCGTCCGGCCCAGCCTGCCGCCGCTGGAGGCGCCGAAGCCGGGTCGCAGCTTCCGCGACCGGGCCAGCAGTGATCCCGCCCTGCCCATGCCGGAGATGATCGAGATCAGGGGCGGCGAGTTCGAGATGGGCAGCGGCAGCAACTCGCTCGAGTTCGACGAGCGGCCGCGCCACAAGGTGAAGGTGCCGGATTTCGCCATGGGCCGCTACGAGGTCACCTTCGAGGAGTACGATGCCTTTGCCAGGGCCACCGGCCGCAAGCTGCCTGCCGACGAGGGCTGGGGTCGCGGCCAGCGCCCCGTGATCAATGTCACCTGGGACGATGCCGTCGCCTATACCCGCTGGTTGTCGGAACAGACTGGCCACGTCTATCGGCTGCCGACCGAGGCGGAATGGGAGTACGCCGCCGGCCGCGGCGCGCGCACCCTCTACTGGTGGGGCAACTCGCTGGGCGAGAACCGCGCCAACTGCTTCAACTGCGGCAGTGTCTGGGATGCCTCGAAGACCGCGCCGGTGGGCAGTTTCGACGCCAATGACTTCGGGTTGCATGACGTCTCGGGCAATGTCAGCGAGTGGATACAGGACTGCTATCATCCGAGCTACGAGGGGGCGCCCGACGACGGCAGCGCCTGGCTGGAGGCTGGTTGCAGCCGCCGGGTGGTGCGCGGCGGCGGTTTCAACAGCCCCGCCAATACCCTGCGTCTCACCAAGCGCGGTCAGCAGCATGCCGGCACGCGCCTGAGCGACCTGGGTTTCCGGGTGGTGCGCGAACGCTGAGGGCGCGCTCGGGGTGTCCGCAGGGGGTGGGGCGAGGCGCTGCCCCTGGTGCACTATGCGGGCCAAGTCCGACAGGCTGCTAGACTGTCGCCCCCATGAGCCGGATCATCGCAGTGGGCATCGCCACCCTGGACATCATCAGCGAGGTCGCCGCCTGTCCGCCCGAGGATGCGGAGGTGCGGGCCCTGTCCATGCGCCGTGTGCGCGGCGGCAACGCGACCAACACCCTGGTGGTGCTCTCCCTCCTCGGTCATGCCTGCGACTGGGCAGGCGTGCTGGTGGACACGCCCGACGCGGCGCCCGTTCGCGACGATCTGGCCCGCCATGGCATCGGCACCCGTTTCTGCCGGGTTCTCGAGCAGGGCAGCATGCCCACCTCCTGTGTCCTCCTCAGCGCGGCCACCGGTTCGCGCACCATCGTCCATTACCGGGACCTGCCCGAGTTCTCCGCCGCCGACTTTGCCCAGGTCGATCTCGGCGACTGCGACTGGCTGCACTTCGAGGGCCGGGCGGTCGAGGAAACCGAACAGATGCTGGTGCGGGCCGCGGCGATCCGGCCCGGGCTGCCGCGGTCGGTGGAGATCGAGAAGCCGCGTCCCGGCATCGAGCGACTGTTTGATGGCGCCGACCTGCTGCTGTTTTCCCGCCACTATGCCCGCAGCCGGGGCTTCGAGGCGCCGCGGCCCTTCCTGGAGGCCATGGCCCGCGAGGCGCCCCGCGCGGACCGGGTCTGTGCCTGGGGCGAGGCCGGTGCCGCCGTGCTCACCCACGACGGCCACTGGCATGAAGTGGCGGCGCGGCCACCGGAAAGGGTGGTGGATACCCTGGGCGCAGGGGATACCTTCAACGCCGGCGTCATCGACGGCCGCCTGCGCGGCCGCGACTGGCCGCAGGCGCTCGAGGCGGCGGTGACGCTGGCCGGCCGCAAGTGCGGTCGTCTCGGCTTCGATGCGGGGTTGGTGGCATGACTGCGGCCGCCGGTCCGGTGCTGTGCCGGTTCGAGGATCTGGCCGACCCCGACGCCCGCGCCTTCACTATCGAGCGCGACGGGCGGCCACTGGACATCATCCTGGTGCGCAGCGGCGACCGGGTGTCCGCCTACGTCAATCGCTGTCCGCATGCCGGCAGTCCGCTGGACTGGGTGCCGGGGCAGTTCCTCAACCTGGATCGAACCCATCTCCAGTGCGCGACCCATGATGCCCTGTTCACGCTGGAATCAGGCGAATGCGTGGCCGGCCCCTGTGTCGGCGATGCTCTGGAAGCGGTGCCGGTGGTCGTCGACGGCGGGGCGGTGCGGCTGCAGGACCCGGCGTCGTGATCCACGGCCTCACCCGTGCCTTTCCGCTATGGGCGCTGGCCGCCTGCGCGCTGGCCTGGTGGCAGCCGGAGCCGTTGGCGGCACTGCGTCCCGCCATCCTGCCGCTGCTGGGACTGGTGATGTTCGGCATGGGCATGACCCTGCGTCCCGACAACTTCCGCGAGGCCCTGTCCCGGCCGGGCGTGATCCTGCTCGGGCTGGGGCTGCAGTTCCTGCTCATGCCGCTGGCCGGCTGGGGGCTGGGCAGTCTGCTGGGTCTGTCCGCGCCGCTGGTGGCCGGCATGGTGCTGGTGGGCAGCGCGCCCGGCGGCACGGCATCCAATGTGATCTGTTACCTGGCCCGCGGCGACGTGGCGCTGTCCATCACCCTCACCGGCCTGTCCACGCTGCTGGCCGTGGTGGCCACGCCGCTGCTGACGGAACTCTATCTCGGCCGCAGCCTGCCGGTGCCGGCCGGACCCATGCTGCTGACCATCCTCGAGGTGGTGCTGCTGCCGGTGCTGGCCGGGATGTGGCTCAATCATCGCTTCCATGCGCGACTTGCGCCGGTCCGACACCTGTTCCCGCTGCTGTCGGTGCTGGCCATTGCGGTCATCATCGCGGTCATCGTCGCCCTCAACCGGGGGCGGCTGGCGGAGCTGGCGGGGCTGCTGGTTGTGGCCGTCTGTCTGCACAATCTGGCCGGGCTGGTGCTCGGCTATGCGGCGGCACGGCTGGCCGGCCAGCCGCTGCGGGTGGCCCGCACCCTGGCCATCGAGGTGGGCATGCAGAACTCCGGGCTGGCGGTGGCGCTGGCGCTGAAGCACTTCGTGCCGCTGGCGGCGTTGCCCGGCGCCCTGTTCAGCATCTGGCACAACCTCAGCGGTTCATTGCTGGCCGGCTGGTGGGCGCGGCGCGCATCCGACGCCAGTTGAGTGTTGCCGCAGGGGATGGGTCCCGGGGCCGGGGAGCGGCAGTTGCGGTCCGGGGCGGACGTGATTGCCGGCGGCTCAGCGCTGGGCGTCGACGAAGGCGGCGATGTCCAGGCCGGCGAGCACGCCTGCGTCGGGCTGCCGGGTCTCCGCTCCGGAAACCGCGACTTCCTGCAGGGCCGCCACGGGCGCGGGATCCCGGTATTCGTCTCCGGCGATCGTCTCCGGCTCGCGCCGCTCGACCGCCTGTTCCACTTCGCCGGTTGCCATGTCGAGGATCATCATCTCGCACCTCCTCGTGCGTGTCGGCCGCCCTCTGACTGAATTAGCGGCCATCGCGGGTGAACATTGAGGTGGGCGCGGGACTCTTCAAGTCGACTCGCGAATCAGTTGTTGGCTCAAGCGCTTGTGCGAGGCCGCGACGGGTCGTCGAGAGCGGCGACGGAAGCGAGATGGTGCGCGCGGCGTGTGGTTTCCGGCAGCCGGTAGCGCGGCGTGCAGGCGAGCACGCAGCGGACCGCCGTCTCCAGGCCGACGCGGTGTCCGATGGAAACGAACACCGGACTGACCCCGGCGCGGGTGCGCAGCACGGCGCCGATCACCTCGCCGCGGTCGCGCAGCGGGGACCAGTCGCCGCGATCGGGGCCCGGCGGCTCGTATTCGCCGATCAGCCGGCTCTTGGCCACGCCGATGGTGGGCAGGCCGGTGACCACGCCCAGGTGACAGGCCAGGCCGAAGCGTCGCGGGTGGGCATAGCCCTGGCCATCGCAGAGGATCAGGTCCGGGACACGGCGGGCCGCATTCAGGGCGTCGAGCAGTGCCGGTACCTCGCGGAAGGACAGCAGCCCCGGCACGTAGGGGAAGGTGGTCGGCCGGCGTACCACCACCGATTCCAGCGGCTGCAGGCCGGGGAAGCCGAGCGTGGCCAGGGCGGCACGGGTGACGCGGTTGCCGTCCTCGAAGCCGATGTCGGTGCCGGCCACGGTCTGTGGCGGGTCCAGCCGGTCCTCGAGAATGACTTCCGCAGCGAGCTGTTCCTGGATGCGGCGCGCCAGCGCCGGCGACACCCGCCAGGGATGGGGCGCGGTGAAGCGGGGGCGATGGTCAGTCATCGCACAGGGGCGTCCGATGACGGCTATTCGAAGGCATCCAGCGGGTTGATCCAGGCTTCGTTGCCGTGGAGATCGAGGTCGACGCCATAGTCGTCGCGTTCGATGTCCATCGAGCCGGACCAGTCCTCCGGCGGTTCGGTGATCTCGATATCCAGTTCGTACCAGCTGTCCAGATCGAGTTCCTCGACCGTGCCGTCGAAATACTGGAGTTCCACGGTCTGGTCGTCCTCGTCGTAGGCGACAATCTCGAAGGTGTCGCCGGTCGCGGTACGGTACCAGTCGCCGATGCGGGGTTCGAACTCGGTTGCCATGGTGCATTACCTCCCGGCCCGCCGGTGCGCTAACATCTGTCGCTGCCGGGCGGGCCCTCTGGTCTTGGTATAGGCGCTCGCCGCCGGCTGCGCAAGGAAGCAAGACGCACGCCACTCGCCAGGGGGGAGCAAGCGCTTGAATATCGTGATTATCACCCATTCGCCGGGGCGGTCGGCCCGCGTCGGGGAGATGCGGCAATGAGCTGGTGGGGCAAGGTCCTGGGCGGCGCCTTCGGTTACATGCTCGGCGGGCCACTGGGCGCCCTGCTGGGTGCGGCACTCGGGCACAAGTTCGATCAGGGGCTGCACATCGAGCCCGGCGCCGGCTTCGATCCCGGCCAGCAGGAACGGGTCCAGACCGCCTTCTTCACCGCCACCTTCTCGGTCATGGGTCATGTCGCCAAGGCCGATGGCCGGGTGTCGCCCGACGAGATCCGTCTGGCCGAGCAGGTGATGGCGCAGATGCGCCTCGACGGCGCCATGCGCAAGGCCGCGCAGGCTCTGTTTCGGGAGGGCAAGTCGCCGGATTTCGATCTCGATGCCGTGCTCGACCAGTTCCGCCGCGAATGTCATCGCCGCCGGCACCTGGTTGTCAGCTTCCTGGAGATCCAGCTCGCCGCGGCCCTGGCCGACGGCAGCATCGCGCCTGGCGAACGCCGGGTGCTGGAATACATCGCCACCCGCCTGGGCGTCAGCCCGGCCGAACTGGCCCAGCTCGAGGCGCTGGTCGCCGGGTTGCATGGCGGTGGCGGCGGGCAGGCCCGGCGACCGGCGACCGAAGACGAACTGGCAGCGGCCTACCGCATGCTCGGCGTGACGCCCGAGGCCAGCGACGCCGAGGTCAAGAAGGCCTACAGACGACTGATGAACCAGCACCACCCGGACAAGCTGGTGGCCAAGGGCCTGCCGGAGGAGATGATCCGGGTCGCCACCGAGCGCACCCAGCAGATCAAGGCGGCCTACGAACGCGTTCGCAAGGCCCGCAGGGGCTGACCGAAACCGGGAAAGGGCGGGGTCTGCAGCACGGGCCGAAGGCCTCTGCCGCCGCGCATCATCGAGGTGTTGGGGGCACCTCAGCCGAAGTAACGCCCGCCGGAGGCGATGGCCACCACCGCCAGGCCGAGCAGGAGATTGGTGCCGACGATGCGGCGGATGCGGTTGAGCTGAAGCCCGGCCTCGGGCCAGTCCTGCTCGGCGACCCGGTGGCGCAGCTTGCGGTAGGGCGCGAAGTACAGATGCAGGTAGAGGGCGATCATGAGCCAGCCCAGGCCCTGCATCAGGTGCACGTGCAGGCCGGCGTGCCCCATGCCACCGAACACCTTGAACACCATCAGGTAGCCGGTGAGGGGCAACAGCAGCACGGCGATCCACACCCAGGGGAAGAAGCGGCCGAAGGTGGCCACCCACAGCGACAGGCGCTGCGGCGGTTCCAGCAACCGGGCGGCGGCCGGACGCAGCGCCATGTAGGCGAAGAACATGCCCCCGACCCAGACGACGGCGGCCAGCAGGTGCAGGGTGATCAGGGGTGTCATCAGGTTCATGGTGTGTCTTCCCGTTGCTTGGTGGTGGTTTCCAGCCAGCCGCGAACGCGGCTGACCAGCTCGTCTTCCAGCCCCTGGAAGAAGTGGTCGGCACCGCTGACCTCGAACTGGCGGTAGGCGCGGTTGCCGGCCCTCACCGCGGCCTTGCGGCGCGCCGGGGCGCTTGCCGTCACCGCGGGCAGGTCGCGGCTGCCGTAGAGATCGAACACCGGCAGGCGCAGCCTCTGCAGGTAGGCCAGGCTGTCCAGCAACGGATCCTCGTCGCGCACGCTCAGGCCGACGATCGCCAGTCCGGCCAGCGGCAGATCGGGCGTGTCGGCGACGCAGGCGGTGGCCATGGTCGCACCGAGGCTGTGGCCGAGGAGGAATACCGGCAGGTCCGGTGCCCGTTGCTGGAGGAAGGCGACCGCGGCCTGAATGCGTGGCGCGGCCTCCTTGATGAGGGGGGCGTATTCCGCGTAGCCGGCCTCGTTGGCCAGCACCGGGGCCTGGATCGACAGGGTGGACCAGCCATGGTCGGGCAGGCGCACCCGCAGGGGGTGGATCACGTCCGGCCAGTCGGGATGGGCGCCGGTGCCGTGAACCAGGATCACGGCACCCTTGGGAGCACCCGTGGTGTCCTCGGTGTAGAGGGCCAGAAACTTCTGCCCGTTGGCCTCCAGCCACTCGGCCTCGCCCACCACCAGCATGTCGGTGATCTGCTCGGCCCAGCGCTGTTCCTTTGCCGTGTCCGTCGCCCAGGCCGTGCCGGACAGGGCGATAAGGCAGAAAATAATCAGAAATTTCCGCGTCATAGGGTTCCCGTTGCGCGCGTGCGGTCGAAGTGCGGGGGATACGCGTGACAGCCCGGGACCGCCGCCGATGGCTGAAAATGGCTGGCGCTTAGGGTACAGTGCGCAGCTTTCGGAATTCAACGAACCCAGACAGCTCAAC
>NZ_JALTON010000004.1 GCF_027000115.1 Thiohalobacter sp.
TCACGCCAGTGGCACTGCCGGGTAGCTATGTACGGACGGGATAACCGCTGAAAGCATCTAAGCGGGAAGCCCCTCCCAAGATGAGACCTCCCTGGATCCTCGAGATCCCTGAAGGGCCGTTCGAGACGAGGACGTTGATAGGCTGGGTGTGGAAGTGCAGCAATGCATGAAGCTAACCAGTACTAATTGCCCGTGAGGCTTGACCATATAACACTCAAGCGGTTTGAGTGTCGGTTGGTTCAGGCGCGCAACAGACTCGAAC
The DNA here is from genome assembly GCF_027000115.1 of Thiohalobacter sp. NCBI lineage: Bacteria > Pseudomonadati > Pseudomonadota > Gammaproteobacteria > Thiohalobacterales > Thiohalobacteraceae > Thiohalobacter > Thiohalobacter sp. The sequence continues at coordinate 263 of NZ_JALTON010000004.1, forward strand.
ACAGGCGATCTATCGGTTTTGCGAATTCGGGATCCCGGCCTTCGGGCCGGGCACCCAAACGGTTTGCCTGGCGGCAATAGAGCGTTGGAACCACCCGATCCCATTCCGAACTCGGAAGTGAAACGACGCATCGCCGATGATAGTGTGGGGCCTCCCCATGCGAAAGTAGGTCACCGCCAGGCTCTTACATCGGAACCCCGGTCAGATTCTGGCCGGGGTTTTTTCTTGTTCGCGTGACGTGTCCTGACTTCAGCTGACGGTTATCGGTGAAGGCCTGCAGTGCCCTGTTCACGAGACTGTCCATGATTTTTACATCGGAAAACCTGAGTGCGTAGATAAGGCATGTAATACATTGAATATATATCCGATTTTATGATGGCATGGATGTTGTGTAACCGTATGCCAGAACGAACAGGAAGTACGCATTCTGGAGTGGGGGCCAATGCCCCGAACAGGAGGAAACACGAGATGAACGCAGTACGCGCAGTAACCCTTTCCGGCGCCATGGCACTTGGCTTCGCGGCAGTCTCGGCGCAGGCCGTACCCGTGACCTTCTTTGGCGAGGACACAAGTACTGCCGGTATCGCACTGGGCCCCAATTCCGCTGCCGCGCGGAGTTCGTTCCTGGCGGGGCTTACGGGTGTCGGCAATGAGGACTTCGAATCGTTTAGCCTGGGCGCTACCGCGCCGCTCAACCTCACCTTCCCTGGCAGCAGCGGGTCATTGAGCGCAACTCTGAACGGTACCGGGAACATTGACGATTCCGGACCGGGGCGGTTTGCGACCTCGGGACGCCTGTTCTGGGAAGCGTCCACGGGTTCGTTCGATATCACTTTCGCCAATCCGGTCAGTGCGTTCGGATTCAACGGCATCGATATCGGTGACTTTGTAACCCAACAGATGACGCTGACGCTGACAGACGTCAATAATGTTGTTTCCCAGTTGACGGTGCCGCACTCGCTCAATATCGGAAACAATGATAATGCGACGCTGTTTTTTGGCTTCATCGACGCCGGGAACAGTTATACTAGCATTGCATTCACCAATGCGGGCGGCGGCGACATCTTCGCCTTCGACGACATGGTTGTCGGAGACGCAGGGCAGATTACGACGGTGCCGGAGCCGGGCATCCTGGCCCTGCTGGGTATCGGTCTGGCCGGTTTTGCCGGGGTACGCCGCAAGGCTGCCTGAGCGAACCGTCAAGCGCACTGGAAGAGGCGGCCTTTTGGCCGCCTTTTCTTTTGGAATGAAGTACTTGTGGCCTGCGGCCCACGATCGTGTCAAGGGTTTTTACATGATTGCCCGCCTTGGGGGCCGAAACGATGTGCCGGCCGCGCATCAGTTGGCATCAACTGTCACGCTTCTTCAATTGGTTCAGTCTCTTATCGCCGCTCACGGGGTGCCGGCCTGCTGCCGCGGAGGTCGTCAAGGGAATTTACAGTTCTTCTGTTGACCGTGTGACTGAATCGACATGCCTTTTATTTGTCCAATAAAAACCGCGAATTACAGTGTGTTTGTCTCGTTGGCATGATCAGTGCAAGGCTGTCCCTCACCACGGCGAGCTGTTTAGTCGCTTGGATTCGAAACGAGCAGTTGACACACCTGAAACGAGGGCGGTATGTCGCCCTCCATGGAGGAATAATCATGAAGAAGTCAACAACTGCGCTGGCTGCAGCGGGAATTGGCCTGATGTGCATGGCCGGTGTTGCCAGCGCGCACCTGGTGGCCTTCGGCTGGAAGGATCTCGGCAACGGCACCATCCGCATGTACGGCCAGCACTGGCATGGCGACCAGACCGCGCCTTCCACGGCCAACGGTGGCGTGCGGGTCGGCGTGTTCGGCACGGATCCGACCACTTGGCCGGTCTTTCAGTGGACGGGCTACGTCAACAACATGGGTGGCGGTACCGCCGGCAACGATGCGCTGGTCACCTCCGGATTCATCGATGGCTGGGCGCCGGACCCCGGCAATTTTACCAGTACGGCCGTCAACGAGAATGACTGGTTCTTCACCGATCCGCTGGTGCTCGGTAATGGCACCTGGGGCCTGTTTACCGGTACCAACTGCTGCATCGACACCATGAGCGGGCCGCAGCAGTTCGTGATCAGCGGCATCTCCAGCGTTCCGCCCGGCACCGGTCCTGGTAACGCGCCCGGCGCCGTGCCCGAACCCGGCATTCTGGGTCTGATGGGCGTGGGTCTGGTCGGGATGGTGGCCAACCGCCGGCGCCGCAAGTCCTGACAACGCCCCGCCTCGACAACGGGCGTTACCTTGAAGCGGCTCCCCTCGGGGAGCCGCTTTTTTGCGGGCGGGGGATTCTTCAGTAGAAACGGGGCTGGGCGACCAGCAGGGCCTCGGGTACGGCGTCGTTGATGGCGACCGGGATGTCCATGCAGGCGCCGGGGCGTGGGCGGACGATCACCCAGAGGACGTTGATGTGGAGGTTGAGGTCGGCGAACACCACCAGGTCGCCGTAGCGGGCCAATACCTGCTCAATACGGAGAATGGTTTCCTGGACCAGGCGCTGCGGCTTTTCCCTGAGTTTGGGGATGAACATCATGAAGTCGGACAGCGGCCGGCCGTCCTCGCCGGCGCGCGGTGCGCGCTGATAGAGGGGCTGTGCCCTGTGGATGCCGGCGCTGCGCGCCAGTGTCGTTTCCTTGCGGCTGGCCAGGGTCATGCGGTGTCCTCCCGAATGCGGCCGATGTTCCATGCCTGCAAGGCTTATCGGCCCCGTGCCCCTGGCCCTTGAGGACGGCTGGCCCTCGTCGTAGCCGGTTGATCGCCAGTGGGATTTCCTGCCCTGCCGGATGCCGTCCTGGGCCGAGGGCATGGGGTGGCCTGTGCTACACTGCGCGCCATGTCCGACCCGCAGCAGATCCTGGCATTGCTGGCCGACGGGCGCTTCCATTCCGGCGAGGATCTGGGGCGTGCGCTGGGGGTTTCGCGCGCAGCGGTGTGGAAACAGCTGGTGCGGCTGCGCAGGGCCGGCGTGCCGCTGCAGGCCGTGCGCGGGCGCGGCTACCGCCTTCCCGAGCCGCTGGAACTGCTCTCGGCGGCTGCCATCCGTCGTCGGCTCTCTGCGGTCGCGCGGGCGCGACTCGATCGCCTGGACGTGTTGCAGGAGACCGATTCCACCAGTGCCTGGCTGCGTCGTCATCGCGCCCCCGGCCAGACCTGGGCCTGCCTGGCCGAACGCCAGACGGCGGGGCGCGGGCGTCGCGGACGGGCCTGGGTGTCCCCGTTTGCGGGGAACCTGTACCTGTCGCTGGGCTGGCGCTTCGAGGGCGGACCGGCCGCGCTGGGACCCCTGAGCCTGGTGGCGGGCGCGGCCACGGCCGAGGCCATCGAGGCCGAAACCGGGGTCGCGATCGGGCTCAAGTGGCCGAACGATCTGTACGTGGGTGATCGCAAGCTCGGTGGGCTGCTCATCGAGCTGGCCGGCGAGCCGTCGGGACCCTGCGAGATCGTGCTGGGCGTTGGCATCAATCTGCACATGCCCGAGGCCGCGGCCCGCGACATCGATCAGCCCTGGACCGACCTGGGTCGTCATGCCGCGGTTCGGCCGGGCCGCAACCGGCTGGCGGCCGCGGTACTGGATGGACTGCTGCTGGCGCTGGTGGCTCGAACCGCGGGCGACGCCCAGGACTGGATCGCGGCCTGGCGGCAACGGGACTGCCTGCGCGACCGGCCGGTGCGGATATACGAGGGTGAGCAGGTCCGCGGGGGCATCGCCCGCGGCATCGACGAGCGGGGCGCGCTGCTGCTGGAAGATCAACAGGGACTTCGGCCGGTCGCCGCCGGCGAGGTCAGCATACGGGTGACGGAATGAAACTGTTGGTGGATGCGGGCAACTCCCGCATCAAGTGGGCCGCCTGGAAGGATGGGCGGCTGGTGCCCGGGATGGTGCTGGATCGCAACGAGGCGGCGCCCACCGAACTGTTTCGCAAGGCCTGGGGAGATGTCGACCGGCCGCCCGAGGCCGTGGTGGTCGCCAATGTCGCAGGCGACAGCCTCAAGCGCTCGCTGTCGGGCTGGGTGCGGCGCAACTGGGGCCTGAGTCCCCGTTTCGTGCGCGCCGAGGCCGAGGCCTGCGGTGTGCGCAATGCCTACGCCGACCCGCGTGGGCTGGGCGTCGACCGCTGGGCCGCGCTGATCGGCGCGCGGCACCGCATCAAGGGTGATCTCTTCATCGTCGACTGTGGCACGGCGCTGACCCTGGATGCCTTGGACCGGGGTGGCCGGCACCTGGGCGGGCTGATCCTGCCGGGGCTTGCGCTCATGCGGCAGTCGCTGGTCGATCGCGCCGAGGGCATCGATGTGTTGCCGTCACTGGCCGAGGCGCCGCCGGGCGGCGTGCTGGCGACCGACACCGCCGGCGCCATCATCGGCGGCAGTCTGTATGCGGCCGTGGCCACCATCGATCGTCTGCTGGGCGATCTGTGCGCCGAACTGGGCCGGCCGGTGACCTGCGTGGTGACCGGGGGGGATGCGGAAGCCATCATGGGCCTGCTGTCGTGCAAGCCGCGTCACGAACCCTGGCTGGTGCTGGAGGGGCTGGCGCGCCTCGCCGCGGCCCAGGCGCCGGCCGAGGCGGAGGCATCCGCCAGCGAGGCGACCGCCTGAGATGCGTGCCGTCATTGGCCTGCTGCTGCTCGCCAACCTGCTCCTGTTCGCCTGGTGGCAGATGCAGCCGGAGCCGGGACCCGAACCGTCGCCGCGGCCGCCTGCGCTGGGTCCCGGCGTGGCGGCGCTGCGGCTGCTGAGTGAACGCCCGGCAGCGGCGGTGGAAGCCGGCCGGCCACCGGCGGTCGAGCCGGAAACGGTGGCGGAAACCGAACCCGGCGGTACGGGGACGGAGACGGCGATCGAACCCGAAGCGCCGGTGTCGCCGACAGACGAACAGGGCACGGGTGCCCCGGCAGCGGAGGCGCCGTCGCCGGCACCCGTGCCACAGATCGCATCGGCGCCGCCGGCGCAGCCCGTCTGTTCCACCATCGGTCCTTTCGATACCCGCGAGGCTGCCGAGGCCCTGGCGGCTGAGCTGGGCGGCCGCGGGCTCGAGGTCGAGATGCGCATGACCTACAGTCGCGAACCGGCCGGCTACTGGGTGTTTCTGCCGGTCAAGGACCGGCACGCCGGGCAGGCGGCGGCCGAGCGGCTGGTGGCGGCGGGCGTAAAGGACTATTTCGTGGGGCCGGACTTCGTCTCGCTGGGCATCTTTCGCGACCGGGCCGCGGCCGAACGTCGCGACCGCGAGCTGCGCGCCATGGGTTACGAGACGCGCATGGAACGGCGCTTCCGCAAGCGCGAGGTGTACTGGCTCGATGTCCGCGAGCCGGCACAGCTACGACTGGCCGCGGAGGACTGGGCCGCGCTGCAGGCGACACATCCCGACGTCCAGCGCCAGGTGAACGACTGCGAGTGATTGCCCCGCCCGGGGGGTTTCCCTAGAATGGGCCGCGCGCCGGTATAGCTCAGCTGGTAGAGCAACTGATTTGTCTGTATGGCAACTTCAGTCGGAAACGGCTGTCGAAAATCGGGTGAATTCAGGGGAACCTCAGCGGGTCGCGCCGGAGGCAATCCTGAGCCAAGCCAGGTGACGGGTCACGGGTAGCCTGGAAGGTGCAGAGACTAGGGGGTGAACAGCCCGGGTGATAAGCCCCCCGCGAGCGCCCGACACCCTAGCGGTCCGGCCGAGGGTGATGAGATAGTCCAGTCCAGCGAGAAATCGCTGGGTCGCTGAATCAGTAGGTCCGGGGTTCGAATCCTCGTGCCGGCACCATTGTCTTCCCGAATGCAAAAGGGGCAACCGAAGGTTGTCCCTTTTGCATTCGGGGTGGTGGTCGAACCGGAAACGCCGGTCAGAAGTACCAGGCCAGTTCGGCCTGCACATAGTCGTCGTTGCGGATGCTGCCGAACAGGCCGTTGCGATTCAGGCCGCGGGCGAAGCGCGCCTCGATGCTCAGTTTCCACTGGTCGCCGAGGCGTCGACTGGCCTCCAGGTTGAAGCTCTGCTCATGGCCGTCGAGGTCGGTGCTGGCGCCGAACAACAGTTCCGAGGACTGAGCGTCGTTCAGGGTCAGGCGCAGGCCGATCATGAGGTCGTTCTGAAACAGGGTGGTGGCGTCGGAGCCGCGGTCGTCGAACAGGTACTCGCTGATGACGCCCAGATCCGCGGCCGTATCGAATATGCCGACGAAGGTGTACTCGAAGCCGCCGGCCGCCGCCGTGAAGCGGTCACCCTGGCCGTCACGGGTCAGCCATTCCAGCTTCCACAGCCAGTCGCCCAGCGTGGCCTGCAGGTCCAGGCTGGTCTGGTTGATGATGGGATAGTAGGGCACCAGCACCGGCTGGCCGTCCTTCAGCCCGAGCTGCAGTATGGGCTCGCGGCCGGTACCGTGGAACTGCGCCAGCCCGATGTCCCAGGGGCCGAGGGTGCGGCTCCAGCGCGCGGCGAGATCGAGATGCCGCCATTCCGCGCCCGACTCGTAGCGGGCCTGATCGGTGTCGATGTAGGGTTCGGTGCGCAGCCTGCCGCGGGGGCCGGGGAAGGTGCGCTCGCGGAAGCCGGTGAGCAGGAACAGGTCCACGGTGCCCCAGTCACGGATCAGGGCGAGGTTGATCATGGGCTGGCCGAGTCTGTCCTCGGTATCGGTGTTTTCCACCAGATCGACCTGATTGATGACGTCGACCAGGTGCACCGATTCGGTGACGCCCCAGAACACCCTGCGCACGCCCACCCGCAGCTCCCAGTCCTCGGCGGCGCGCAGCCAGGTGAGTTCACGCAGGTCGGCATGGGTGCGCTCGGGATCGCGGTTGTCGAGGCGCAGGAAGGGCACGAAGGTGAAACTGTCCGAACCGCCGTTCCATTCCCGGTAATACTCGGGCTGGATGGCCAGCGAGGCATTGAGGCTGCCCCGCTGACGCGGGTAGGCGGGACCCTGCGGAAAGGCGCGCAGTTCGAGCGCCATGCTGCCCGACCATTCGCCGCGCGGCGCCGGTTCGGGTTCCGCCGTCGGCGGCGGGGCGAGCGTGACCGCTGGGGCCGGGGATGGCGGTTCGGCCACTGCCGGCGACTGTGGTTCCGCTGCCGGTCGGGGCGCTACGGTCACGGCGGTTTCAGGGTAGCGGCGCACGAAGCCGTTCCAGCCCTGTCCGGCGAGCCGGGCCTTCAGGCGCGCGGCCTGACCGGCCTCGCGGGTGCGCCCGACCAGCACCAGGTGCAGGATGCGGCGGCCACTCTGCACGACGAACCGCTGTACTTCATCATAGCCCAGGCTGCGCAGGCGCTTGACCACCCGTGCGGCGTTGTCGGGGTTGGCGAAGGCGCCGACCTGGACGCTGTAGTCGGCCAGTGCGGTCACCGGCAGGAAGAGGGTGGCAGCCAGTGCCAGCCGGCGCAGCCAGCGACCTGCAATGCCCTTGCGGATGGCGTGACGATCCCTCATCGGCCTCTCTCCGTTCAGCGCGCGCGCTTGAGCGCGTTGCGGTCGAAGTCACGGTCGGTCAGGCCGGTGCGGAAGCGATAGTTCGACCACAGCAGGGTGGTCGACTTGCCGGTCTGATGATTGACCATGTCCATGCGGTCCGGGCGCCAGTAGCGGCCCAGGTACTGCCTGTAGCCGCTGACGGTGAGTGTCTTCAGCAGGCTGTTCTTGCGGTCGTAGAACTCGATCTTGAGCGGCTGATACATCTCTTGGTCGATCCACACCACCTGCCGGGTGTACCCGGAATGCTCGTACTGCGGATAGCGTTCGATGACGAAGGTCGGCCGGCCGTCCAGTTCTTCCTCGCGCAGGAATCGATAGCTGTACTTGGCGACTTCCTGGGAACTCAGGTCCTCGTAGGCGAATTCGCTGCCCATGAAAGGGCCGGACTTGTTCTTGGAGGCAATGCGCTTGACGCGCTTCAGTGCGGGCAGGTACAGCCACTGGTCGTCCGGTCGGGTGGCGTGACTGTAGCTCAGGAAGGCGGTGCCCTTCACGTCCCGGGGGTGGTCGAAGACGGTCAGGCTCTTGTCGCCGTCGCCTTCCACCTCCAGCGTCCTGGTGCGCAGCTCGCGGGTGCTTTCCTCGCCCTGGCGGTTGCGCAGGATCATCTTCATGTCTGCCGTCTGGTCGCCCCAGCCGCTGTCGCGGCGGTCGGCCTCCTGGGCGATGGCGAGACCGCGGGCCTCTGGCGACTCGGCCTCGGTGGTGGCGGCCAGCGCAGGGAGGACGAGCAGGCCCGGCAGGAAAGTCAGCAACAGGCGCTTGATCATGGGAGGGGGTCTCCGAAAGGCATACCCGAATCATTGTACTCCGGGGCGGCAGGGCTGTCAGGGTACTGCTTTTGCTTGACCCGCATAGTGCACCAGGGCGGAAGCGGGCGGGCACAAATCGGACTCTGAAGCATGGGCGAACAACCCGCTTCATCGCCCGCCAGCACGACAAGTCACCTGCCGCCCGCTTCCGCCCTGGTGCACTATGCGGGTTAAAAATCGGCGGCTCGGGCGTGGCCTTTGGTACCGGCTGGCGGTTTTGTGACGGGGCGCTCAAAACCGGTGTGTCGGATGACACCGGAATGCCGGCTTGCATCGCTCTTGGGACTGTATATACTTACAGTTACTGTACAAGACACCAGTATCCGGGGGTCCCATGTCCGATCTGACACCACGCCAGGCCGAGATCCTGGAAATGATCCGGGAAAGCATTGCCGAATACGGCTCGCCGCCCACCCGCGCCGAGATCGCCGAGGCCTTCGGTTTCCGCTCGCCCAATGCCGCGGAGGATCATCTGCGGGCGCTGGCGCGCAAGGGCTACATTGAACTGCTGCCCGGTTCCTCGCGCGGCATCCGCCTGCTGGAGGACATGGGCATTCCGGTGATCGGGCGGGTGGCGGCGGGCAGCCCCATCCTGGCCGAGGAGCACATCGAGGACTATTACGAAATGAGTGCGGACCTGTTCCATCCGCGGGCCGACTATTTCCTGCGCGTGCGCGGCGAGAGCATGCGCGACGCCGGCATCCTCAATGGCGACCTGCTGGCCGTCCACCAGACCGCGGAGGCGCGCAACGGCCAGATCGTGGTGGCGCGGCTGGACGACGAGGTCACCGTCAAGCGCTTCCGCCGCCGTGGCAACCGGGTGCAGCTGCTGCCCGAGAATCCCGACTACGAGCCCATCGAGGTGGATCTGCGCGAGCAGCCGCTGGCCATCGAGGGGCTGGCGGTCGGCATCCTGCGCAACGGCAGCCGGCTGTGAACCCGGAACTGGAAAGGGTGCTCGCGCGCCGCGATGTCTGGCGCGGGCGCAACGGGCTGGCCAACGGCGGCAAGTCCATTGCCACCGGCCTGCCCGAGCTGGATGCCCTGCTGCCGGGCGGCGGCTGGCCGCGCGGGGCACTGACCGAACTGCTGCTGCCGCGCGAGGGCATCGGTGCGCTGCAGCTGCTGATGCCGGCGCTGGCGCAGCTCAGCCGCGAGCAGCGCTGGACGGCCTGGGTGGCGCCGCCCTACATCCCCTACGCCCCGGCACTGGCCGCCGCCGGCGTGGACCTCTCCCGTCAGCTGATGATCCATCCCCGCGCCGATGGCGACGGCCTCTGGGCACTGGAACAGACCCTGCGTTCCGGCACCTGTGGTGCAGTGCTGGCCTGGCCGATGATCGACGATGCGCGACGGCTGCGCCGCCTGCAGCTGGCCGCCGAGGCCGGCAACTGCTGGGGCATCCTGTTCCGGCCACTGGCGGCGGCGGACAGGCCCTCGCCGGCCGCGGTGCGGCTGCAGGTGACGCGGGTGCCGGAAGGGCTGCAGTTGCAGGTGCTCAAGCGCCGCGGCGGCTGGGCGGCCGGGCCGCTGGCCATTTCCTTCGAACGACTGCTGCCGCAGGCCCTCCCGGCCTGCCATGCCTGAACCCTTGCCCTGCGCCGGGGAAGGGTCCTTCTTTCCGAGGTGTGAAACGGGTGGGTGCCCGCCGACAAGCTTCCCTGCTCCCCGTGCCGTCGCAGCCGGCTATCCCTGTGGCCACGCCGGCCGTGTCCCGCGCCGGGCCGATGCCGCTGTGGTGCTGCCTGCATTGCCCGGAACTGCCCCTCGAAGTGTTCGCCGGCCAGGCCGTCGAGCGCGCGAGCCTGCTGGTCCACGACCATCATCCCTCGCGGCCGCGCGTGGTGCAGGCCGGGCGGGCGGCCATGGAGGCCGGCGTGCGTCCGGGCATGTCGCTGGTAGCGGCCGAGGCCCTGTTCGCCAGCGGGCATGCCGTGGCGCGACGGCCGCGCGAGGAACGGCAGTGGCTGGCGCGGCTGGCCACCCGGGCCTGCCGGTTCAGTTCCCAGGTCAGCCTGGTGGCGCCGGATGCCGTGCTGCTCGAGGTTGGCGCCAGCCTGCGGCTGTTCGGCGGTCTGGATGTCCTGCTGAAACGCCTGGAAACGGCGCTGGCCGGCCAGACGGTGGTGCGTGCCCTGGCGCCCACGCCGCTGGCCGCGACCTGGCTGGCGCGGGCGGGGCAGGGCCGGGTGGTGAGCGGCCGGGGCCGGCTGGTGCGGGCGCTGTCGGCGCTGCCGATTGCGGTGCTGACGGCCGATGCCGGCATCCTGGCCAGCCTGCGCGGCATGGGCCTGGAGCGGGTCGGCGACCTGCTGCGCCTGCCGCGCGACGGACTGGCGCGGCGCTTCAGTCCCGCCCTGCTGGCCGACCTGGACCGGGCGCTGGGGCGGCAGCCGGACCCGCGGCCGGCGTATCGGCCGCCGGAATCCTTCGAGCACAGCCTGGCGCTCGCCCTGCCGGCGCGTCGCATCGGTCATCTGCAGCCGGCGCTGGACGCGCTGCTGGATGATCTGGCCGATTGGCTGCGGCTGCGCGATTGCGCCGTGGCCCGCCTCGCGCTGCTGTTTCATGGCCGCAGCGAGACCCTGCGCCGTCAGATCGGCCTGGCCCGCCCGGAACGCGAGCCGGCGCGGTTGCACCGGGTCCTGCGGCAGCGTCTGGAAGGCCTGCGGCTGGCCGAGCCGGTGGAAGCGGTGACCCTGGTCTCCGAGGAGATCACGGCCTTCCGGGCCGCCAGCGAGGCCCTGTTTCCCGATCCGGACGCCGCCGAGCAGGCCTTCGATGCCCTGTTGCTGCAGTTGCGCGAGCGTCTCGGCGAGGCGGCGGTGCGCGGCCTGTGCCTGGTGGAGGACTATCGCCCCGAGCGTGCCTGGCGCTGGTGCGAGCCCGGTGACCGTGGCGAGGTGCCCTGGCAGCAGCCGCATCGCCCGCTCTGGCTGCTGCCCGAGCCGCAGCCGCTGCCGGTGCGGGCAGGGCGGCCCTGGCGAAACGGACCGCTGCGGCTGCGGCCGTTGCCGTTGCGGGTGGAGGCCGGCTGGTGGGACGAGGGCGATGTCCGGCGCGACTACTTCATGGGCGAGGCGCCGGACGGCGGGCGTTGCTGGGTGTTCCGCGTTCCCGGCGGGCACTGGTTTCTGCATGGCCTGTTCGGCTGAGGGGTATCATTCCGGTGGCCGGACCCGCAGCCAGGCCGGGCAATGTCTGTCCGCGGGCGCCGAAATTCGTGCCATGATCAGTTTTTTGCGCTTTCGAAGGAGGTGGCGTGAGCCGGCAAATGGACAAGCGTGCGGCAGCCGCGCTCTCGCGCCTGCTCGAGGTCATGCGGCAGCTTCGCGACCCCGAGCATGGCTGTCCCTGGGATCGCGCCCAGACCCATCGTTCACTGGTGCCCTATCTGCTGGAGGAGGCCCACGAGGTCGTCGACGTCATCGAGCGGAACGCGCTCGAGCGACTCGATGACGAACTCGGCGACCTGCTGTTCCAGGTGGTGTTCCATGCCCGCCTCGCCGAGGAAGCGGGGCGTTTCGACATGGCCGACGTGGCCAACGCCATCGCCGACAAGCTGGTGCGCCGCCACCCCCACGTGTTCGGCGGGGCGCAGGTGGCGTCGGCGGAGGAACAGACCCGGCAGTGGGAGGCCCACAAGGCCCGTGAACGGGCCGAACGCGGGGTGCAGGCAACCGACCTGTTTGCCGATGTGCCGCGCGCACTGCCGGCACTTGCCCGTGCTGCCAAGCTGCAGCGTCGCGCCGCGCGCATGGGTCTGGACTGGCCGGACGCGACGGGCGTGCTGGAAAAGCTGGACGAGGAACTCGCTGAGCTGCGCGCGGCCATGGACGAGGGTGTGCCGGAGCGGATCGAGGCCGAGGTGGGGGACCTGCTGTTTACCTGCGTGAACCTGGCGCGTCATCTGGGCGTCGATCCCGAGCAGGCCCTGCGCGGTGCCAGCGCCCGCTTCGAGACGCGCGCTTTGGCGGTCGTCGCGCGCGCCCGCGCCGCGGGCAGCGATCCCGCAGAACTGGATGCCGAAGCACTCGATACCTTGTGGCGGGCGGCCAAGGGACAGGAAGAAGGGACCTGACCGGAATGTGGGCTGGTTCACGGAACCGGAATGCGGAAGGGGTAAAGTGACAGGCGCTTGTTCCCAATCTCCGGCCTGGGGCGCTGTTCCCCGCACCGCCGGCAGGTCCTCCGCCTGCCGGCTTTTTTATCTCTGGCCCGTTCGGGTTGACTCCCTCCCATCCGGCACGCCCTCTTTCGGTGCCCGGTCGCGTTCTGCATGCATCGTTGCGGAGCGGCGGGACGGGCATTCGTGCGATTCATTGGCACCAGTATGGTGCGTATTGCACCATGTTAGAGCGGATGAGGCCGCGGTCGATTGGCGATACGTTATTAACCTATTGTTTTTTAATAGTACTGATCGCGGCACGAAAACTGCTTGCCAGATGCGATTTCGTGTTCCATTCGAGGGCAACGAGGCAAAACGATGGAAAATCTTGAGACCTTCCAGGCCGGCAGTGACGTCTTTTTCATCCTCATGGGCGCCATCATGGTGCTCGCCATGCACGCGGGCTTCGCCTTTCTGGAGGTAGGCACGGTGCGCGAGAAGAACCAGGTCAATGCGCTGGTGAAGATCATCGCAGACTTCGGTGTTTCCACCCTGGCCTATTTCTTCATCGGCTACTCCATCGCCTACGGCATGGGCTTCATGGAAACGGCCGAATCGCTGACCACCCGCAACGGCTACGAGCTGGTGAAGTTCTTCTTCCTGCTCACCTTCGCCGCGGCCATCCCCGCCATCATCTCCGGCGGCATCGCCGAGCGGGCGCGTTTCAATCCGCAGCTGCTGGCGACCTTCGTGCTGGTGGCGGCCGTCTATCCCTTCTTCGAGGGCGTTACCTGGAACGGCAACTTCGGCTTCCAGGACTGGCTGGAGGCGCAGTTCGGTGCCGGCTTCCATGACTTCGCCGGTTCCATCGTGGTGCATGCCATGGGTGGCTGGATTGCGCTGGCCGCGGTCCTGCTGCTGGGGCCACGCCATGGCCGCTACGGCAAGAACGGCGAGATGTATGCCCATCCGCCTTCCAGCATCCCCTTTCTTGCCCTGGGTGCCTGGATCCTGACCGTCGGCTGGTTCGGTTTCAATGTGATGTCGGCGCAAACGGTGGCAGGCGTGAGCGGGCTGGTGGCGGTGAATTCGCTCATGGCCATGGTTGGCGGCACCCTGGCGGCCCTGTTCGCCGGCCGCTACGACCCGGGCTTCGTGCACAACGGTCCGCTGGCCGGCCTGGTGGCCGTGTGTGCGGGCTCCGATGTCATGCACCCCGTGGGCGCGCTGGTGACCGGCGCCGTGGCCGGCGGCCTGTTCGTCTGGACCTTCACCCTCACCCAGAACCGCTGGAAGATCGACGATGTGCTGGGTGTCTGGCCGCTGCATGGCCTGTGTGGCGCCTGGGGCGGCATCGCCGCCGGCATCTTCGGTACCACCGCCCTGGGCGGCCTGGGCGGCGTGACCTTCGCCAGCCAGCTGATCGGTACCCTGGCCGGCGTGGGCGTGGCGCTGGGCGGCGGCCTGGTCGTCTACGGCGTGATCAAGGCCGTGACGGGACTGCGCCTGAGCCAGGAAGAGGAATACCAGGGCGCGGACCTCAGCATCCACAAGATCAGCGCGACTCCGCCCTACGATCGCTGATCGACGACTGTCTGTATCGGAAGGGGGGCGTGGTTCGCCGCGGCCCCCTCCCTATTTCTATGGGCCGCGTCGAGGAAGGAAGCGGAAGGGCTGGAATCGGTGTGAAATGGTCGGGGTGACTGGATTCGAACCAGCGACCCCTGCCTCCCGAAGACAGTGCTCTACCAGGCTGAGCTACACCCCGTTTGATTCCTGGCGGGCGGTCAGTAGCTGCGACTGACCGAGAACTCCGCGAGGGCGTGGAGGGCATCCCGGTAGGGAGATGCCGGCAGTCGGGACAGCGTGTCGATGGCACGCTCTGCCTCGGCCCGCGCGGAGCGCGCAGTGTACGCGATGGCCCCGGTCGATTCAATGGCGTCGCGAACCGCCTCGATGTGGTCCAGGCCGCCCTTTTCGATGGCCTCGCGCACCAGCGCCCGCTCGGCCTCGCTGCCCTCGCGCATGACGTGGATGAGCGGCAGGGTCGGCTTGCCCTCGGCCAGGTCGTCGCCGATGTTCTTGCCCATGGTCTCGGCGTCGGCGCTGTAGTCGAGCACGTCGTCGACCAGCTGGAAGGCGGTGCCCAGGTGCATGCCGTAGGCGGCCAGCGCCGTTTCCACCTCGGCAGGCTGCTCGCCGAGCACGGCGCCGATGCGGGCCGCGGCCTCGAACAGCTTGGCGGTCTTGGAGCGGATCACCTCCATGTACCGGGCCTCGGTGGTGTCCGGCTCGTGGCAGTTCAGAAGCTGCATCACCTCGCCCTCGGCGATGCGGTTGGTGGTGTGCGCCATGATCTCCATCACCCGCATGGAGCCGATCTCCACCATCATCTCGAAGGCGCGGGAATAGAGAAAATCGCCCACCAGCACGCTGGCCTCGTTGCCCCAGATGGCGTTGGCGGTCTCCCGGCCCCGGCGCAGCTCGGAGGCGTCGACCACGTCGTCGTGGAGCAGGGTGGCGGTGTGGATGAACTCCACCACGGCCGCCAGCGTCTGGTGATCGCGGCCGTCGTAGCCGCAGGCGCGGGCGGCCAGCAGCACCAGCAGCGGACGCAGGCGCTTGCCGCCGCTGTTGACGATGTACAGGCCCAGCTGGTTGATCAGCAGCACGTCCGAGCGCAGGCGTTCCTGGATCAGCGTGTCCACGGCCGCCATGTCGGCGCCCGCGAGCTCGCGGACCTCTTCCAGGGTCATGAATGGGCTGGATTTTCTGAGTGGTTCACGCATGTCACGGCTGACCGGCCGGAGGGCCTGTTAGCCCGCATATTGCACCAGGGCGGAAGCGGGCGGCAGGCAGCTTGTTGTCCTGGCGGGCAATGAACCGGGTTTCTTGCCCATGACCGGGAGTACGATTTGTACCCGCCCGCATCCTGCTGCGGCCCTGGCGGATTTTCGCTCGGCCTCGGGGGTGCTTCACTCAAGCCGTAGCGACGGCTACGGCTTTCGCTCCAGCCCGCCCCGAGCCCGGCTGCAAATCCGCCATCATCCGCAGCCCCTGATGCAACATGCGGGCTGGGTGCCGGGCAGCCGGTCCGGAGAGGCCCGCCTGACGGCCCGCCTAGTGTACCTGCGGCCCCCGGCCGGCGCCAGAGAATTCCGATTTGACCTGAACCGGCGCCATGACTAGAATTGGCACCCTTTCAGAGCCGGGCCCTCCCCGGCCCAACCTGCGGATTTTTGGAGAATTCAGCGATGTATGCAGTGATCGTGACCGGCGGCAAGCAGTACCGGGTCCAGCCGGGTGACAAGCTGCGGGTCGAGAAGCTCGACGCCGCCGAGGGCGACTCCGTCGAATTCAACGAGGTGCTGATGGTTTCCGACGGCAGCGATGTCAAGGTCGGCCGTCCGCTGCTCGACGGCGCCAGCGTCAAGGCGACGGTCACCGCGCAGGGGCGTGCGAAGAAGGTGGAGATCATCAAGTTCCGCCGCCGCAAGCACCACATGAAGCGCCAGGGACATCGCCAGTACTTCACCGAAGTCCAGATCACCGACGTGAACGCCTGAGCGGTCACGGTTACCTCGAGAGGCAGGCAGAGCAATGGCACACAAGAAGGCAGGCGGCAGCACTCGCAACGGCCGCGATTCCGAATCCAAGCGTCTTGGCGTGAAGCGCTTCGGCGGCCAGCAGGTCAAGGCGGGCAACATCATCGTCCGCCAGCGCGGCACCCACTTCCACCCCGGCGTGAACGTGGGCTGCGGCAAGGACCACACCCTGTTCGCCACCGCCGACGGCGAGGTGCGCTTCGTGGTGCGCGGCCCGAAGAACCGCAAGTTCGTGGACGTCGTCAGCGCGGGCTGAACCACATCATCGCTGAACGCGATTCCAGGGACCCCGCCGCACGGCGGGGTTTTTGTTACTACGGAGAGGCAAGATACAAGTGACAAGATACAAGTGAAAGAAACGGCGGCGTTGGGGCGCGATTGACGTGTATGACGGCGAGTCAGGCCAAGGGGCACGGAGCCGGCGCCGCCACGTCACGAATGGTCCTGACTTGCATCTTGTATCTTGAAACTTGTATCTGATCCCGACCATGAAATTCGTCGATGAAGCCACCATCAAGGTTGCCGCCGGGGACGGGGGCAACGGTTGCGTCAGCTTCCGCCGCGAGAAGTTCATTCCCTTCGGGGGGCCGGACGGCGGCGACGGCGGGGACGGTGGCAGCGTCTGGCTGGTAGCCGACGACAGCATCAACACCCTGGTGGACTTCCGCTACGAGCGCAGCTTCCGTGCCGGCCGCGGCGAGAACGGCAAGGGCCGCAACATGACCGGCGCGCGGGGCGAGGATCTGGAGATTCGCGTTCCGGTGGGCACCATGGTCTACGACGAGGACACCGGTGAACTGATCGGGGACCTGATCGAGCCGGGCCAGCGGCTCAAGGTGGCGCAGGGCGGCTGGCACGGCATCGGCAACGCGCGCTTCAAGAGTTCCACCAATCGCGCGCCGCGCCAGTCCACGCCCGGTACGCCGGGCGAGCAGCGCACCCTGCGCCTGGAGCTGAAGCTGCTGGCCGACGTCGGCCTGCTCGGCCTGCCCAATGCCGGCAAGTCGACCCTGATCCGGTCCATTTCCGCCGCGCGTCCGAAGGTCGCGGACTATCCCTTCACCACCCTCTATCCCAACCTGGGCGTGGTGCGTGTGGGCAGTCACCAGAGCTTCGTGGTCGCCGACATCCCCGGTCTGATCGAGGGCGCGGCCGAGGGGGCCGGGCTGGGCATCCGCTTCCTCAAGCATCTGGCGCGTACCCGGCTGCTGTTGCATCTGATCGACGTCGCGCCCATGGACGGTACCGACCCCGTGGCGCAGGCGCGCACCATCGTCGCCGAGCTGGCAAAGTACAGTCCCGAGCTGGCGGCGCGGCCGCGCTGGCTGGTATTGAACAAGATCGACCTGCTCCCGCCCGGGGAACGGGATGCCGTCTGCGACCGCATTGTTGCCGAACTGGGGTGGACCGGGCCGGTGTTCCGCATCTCGGCCGCCACCGGGGAGGGGACGGAGGCGCTGGTCCATGCCATCATGCAGCATCTGGAACAGGCGGACGAGGCGCCGTCGGCGGAGGATGCCTGATGCGTGACCGCAAGGCCCTGGGCGCCAGCCGGCGCTGGGTGATCAAGATCGGCAGCGCGCTGCTCACCAACGAAGGTCAGGGCCTCGACCGCGAGGCCATCGCGGCCTGGAGTGCGCAGATGGCCGGGCTGCTGGCCGAGGGCTACGAGCTGGTGTTGGTGTCCTCCGGCGCCGTGGCCGAGGGCCTGTGCCGGCTGGGCTGGTCCCGCAGGCCCCACGCCCTGCACGCGCTGCAGGCGGCTGCGGCGGTCGGCCAGATGGGTCTGATCCAGGCCTGGGAGTCCTGTTTCCAGGCCCATGGCCGGCATACTGCCCAGATCCTGCTCACCCACGAGGACCTCGCGGATCGGCAACGCTATCTGAATGCCCGCAGCACCTTGCGTACCCTGCTCGAGCTCGGCGTGGTGCCGGTGGTGAACGAGAACGACACTGTGGCCACCGACGAGATCCGCTTCGGCGACAACGATACCCTGGCCGCGCTGGTCGCCAATCTGGTCGAGGCCGATCTGCTGGTCATCCTCACCGACCAGCAGGGCCTGTACGAAGCCGATCCCCGCCGGCACCCGGAAGCCGCACTGGTCGAGAGCGCGGATGCCGACGATCCTGCGCTGGAGCGCATGGCTGGTGACGGGGGCGTACTCGGGCGAGGCGGCATGATCACCAAGGTGCGCGCGGCCCGGCGCGCGGCGCGCTCCGGCGCCAGCACCCTCATCGTCGGTGGGCGCGAGCCGGACGTGCTGGCGCGGGTGGCGCGGGGCGAGGCGCTGGGTACGCTGTTGCGTCCTGCACGCGAGCCCATCGCCGCCCGCAAGCAGTGGCTGGCCGGGCAGCTCGCGGTGCGCGGCTGCCTGCTGCTGGACGAGGGGGCCGTGGAGGTGCTCACGCGTGCCGGGCGCAGCCTGCTGCCCGTCGGGGTTACCGGCGTGGAGGGTCAGTTCGCCCGCGGCGAACTGGTCAGTTGCCTGGCGCCGGACGGGCGCGAGGTCGCTCGCGGCCTCGTCAATTATGGCGCCGACGAGGCGCGCCGCATCATCGGCCATCCCAGTTCGGAGATCGAATCCCTGCTCGGCTATGTCGACGAACCGGAGCTGATCCATCGCGACAATCTGGTGATTCTGTAGGAAGTAACAAGTTTCAAGATGCAAGATGCAAGATGCAAGATACAAGCGCCGTAGGATGGGCAAAGGCCCGAGGGCCGTGCCCATCACGGTAGCGGTGTAAACCTGATGGGCATGTCGCTTCGCTCCTCTGCCCATCCTACGGTTCTGTAGGAAGAAGCAAGTTTCAAGATGCAAGATACAAGTCCCGTAGGATGGGCAAAGGCCTGGAGGGCCGTGCCCATCACAACGGTGGTGTGACCCTGATGGGCACGTCGCTTCGCTCCTTTGCCCATCCTACGGTGCCTTGTATCCCCCAACAAAAAACCCCGCCTTGCGGCGGGGTGGCTCCTGCGTCGGACAAGGGGGATGATCAGAACACGTACTGGCCCTGGAGGAAGATTTCGTCTTCGTCGCTGCCCGTGACGCCCTTCAGGTTCTCGCCCATCCGGTAGCTGAGCTGCACTTTCACATCGTGCTTGTGGATGAACCAGTTGGCGCCCAGCGAGGTGCGGGTCCAGGTGTCGGCGTAATTGTCAGCATCCTGTGACTGGTGGCCGGCAACCAGCTCCAGCTTCGAGGGGACGAGCATGTAGCCTGCCTCGATCGACCAGTTCTTCAGGGTGGTGCTGCCGTTGCGGTACATGCCGCCGGTGAAGCCGGGGTCGACGGTGTCTGCACTGAACCGGTTGTATTCGGCATCGATCGAGAAGCCTCGCGCACGGAAGGCGCCGCTGACTTCGAAACCGGTCACGCTGTCGACGTCGGCCTTGCTGGAGGACGTGGAAACACCGCCGCTGGTATAGGTATTGTTGTCGTCATCGTTGCGCCAGCCGAAGGCCGCCACGCCGATGGTGGCCTTGGTGTCACCCTTGAAATCGCTCTGACTGAACTTGAGCAGACCGAATGGGTGGAAATCCACACGGCCGCCGACCATCCAGCCCTGGTTGAAGTCGTCGTTCTTGTTGACCGGGGTATCGAAGTCCAGCTTGCTGGCATCCGGGTCGATGTCGGCCGCGGCAAAGGAAGCACCCCAGGTCAGGGTCTTGTCGCCGTTGTGGCCGGTGAGGTGCAGGCCGACGTTGCGGTCCGGCGTGCCGTAGTTGTGATCGCCCACGAAGGTACGCTCCACCAGTTGCTGCTTCTTCGAGGAGGTCAGGAACTCGCGGGAGAAGGGGAAGTTGGCGTTGCCGAGGGTGACCTTCATGTTGTCGAAGCCCTTGTACTGCATGTAGGCGTCCTTCACGGCCACCTCGTTCGCGTCTTCAGCCTTGCCGAAGTCGAACTGGAACTTGCCCTTCCAGTCCTTGTGCAGGCTGCCCTCGACATAGGGCCGCAGGCGGCGGAAGAACACCTCGTCGGTGCTGCTGCCGCTGTCGGGATCGGCCTGGTGGTACTGAAGCTGGATGCGGCCGCCCATCTTCACGTACTTGTCGCCGTCCTTGTAGACGGTGATGCCGGCGGCGTGGGTGGTAGCGGCGAGGGTGCCGCCGGCCAGGAACAGGGTAATGCGGGATGCGAGGCTGCGCATGCGTGGTGTCTCCTCTGTGCTGTGCGTGTTTTGTCGGACGCGGCGCAGTCTAGGGTGGCGGTGTGACGTGCGGGTGACGCACTGATGTCAGGCGGGTGAAGCTGTGATGACCGTTCGATGAAAGGGTGGCAGGTCGGAATGGGCCGTTTCTGCCGCGACAACGAAAAAACCGGCCACGGGGGCCGGTTTCTGCGCAGACGGTCGGGGGCGGCGTCAGCCGGCCTTGAGCGCCTTCAGGTGCTGGTTCAGGCGGCTCTTGTGGCGGGCGGCCTTGTTCATGTGGATGAGCCCCTTGCGCGCGGCACTGTCGATGACCGGCACGGCCTCGCGGTAGGCGGCCTCGGCAGCGGCCGAGTCACCGGCCTGGACGGCGTTGACCACCTTCTTGATGTAGGTGCGCATCCGGGAGCGCTGGGCATGGTTGTGCTCGCGGCGCTTGAGATTCTGGCGGGCGCGCTTTCTCGCCTGTGCGGAATTGGCCAACTTCAAACTCCTGTGTTCTGGTGCGTCTTGCCGAAAGGTCGCGTAATATGCGCAACTTCGCGGCATTTGTCAATGTCGGGCCGGGCGGTCGCAGTGGACCCGGCCGCATTCAACGGGGATTCAATATCTTGCTGACTTGGCGGGCGGTTTTCTTGCTGTTTCGGGGCAGGGCATGAGCGCCGGCGGGCTGATTCGGAGCACGGCCGTGGTCAGCGCCATGACCCTGCTGTCGCGCATCCTCGGCTTTGTGCGAGACATGGTGCTGGCGCGCGCCTTCGGCGCCGGGCTGGCGCTGGATGCCTTCTTCGTCGCCTTCAAGATCCCCAACCTGCTGCGGCGGCTGTTCGGCGAGGGTGCCTTCTCGCTCGCCTTCGTGCCGGTGCTGTCGGAGTACCGGGAGCACGAGGGCGCCGACGCCACCCGTGAGCTGGTCGATCGCGTGTCCGGTACCCTGGCGCTGATCCTGGTGGGCGTCAGCCTGGTCGGCGTGGTGGCCGCGCCGCTTCTGGTGACCCTGTTCGCACCGGGCTTCCTCGACGAGCCGGGGAAGTTCGGACTGACCGGGGCCATGCTGCGGGTCACCTTCCCCTACATCCTGTTCATCTCGTTGGTCGCCTTCGCCGGTTCCATCCTCAACACCTGGGGGCGCTTCGCGATCCCGGCGTTCGCGCCCGTGCTGCTGAACCTGGTGCTCATTGCCGCGGCGCTGTGGGCGGCACCGCTGTTCGAGCAGCCGGTCATGGCGCTGGCCTGGGCGGTGTTCCTCGGCGGCCTCGCCCAGCTCGCCTTCATGCTGCCCGGGCTGGCACGGCTGGGCCTGCTGCCGCGTCCGCGCTGGGGCTGGCGCCACCCGGGGGTGCAGAAGATCCTGCGGCTGATGGGGCCGGCGGTGGTGGGGTCTTCGGTGGCGCAGATCAACCTGCTGTTCGATACCCTGATCGCCTCCTTCCTGGTGACCGGCAGCGTGAGCTGGCTGTACTTCGCCGACCGGATGGTGGAGTTCCCGCTGGGCGTGTTCGGCATTGCCCTGTCCACCGTCATCCTGCCCAGCCTGTCCGGCCGCCATGCGGCCGAGGACCCGGAGGGCTTCCGCATCATTCTGGACCGCGCGCTGCGCTGGGTCATGCTGCTGGGCATTCCGGCGACGCTGGGGCTGGGGCTGCTGGCCGGGCCCATCATCACGACCCTGTTCCAGTACGGGGAATTCACGCCTCATCAGGCAGAGATGAGCGCCCTGGCGCTGGCGGCCTATGTGGCCGGGCTGCCGGCCTTCATCCTGGTCAAGGTGCTGGTGCCGGGATTCTACGCCCGCCAGGATGCGCGCACGCCCGTGCGTATCGCCATCCGCGCCATGCTGAGCAACATGGTGCTGAACATCGCCTTCGTGGTGCCCATGGTGATGATGGAGTACCGGGCCCCCCATGTCGGACTGGCGGTGGCCACCGCCTGCTCGGCCTGGCTGAATGCGGGCCTGCTGTACCGGACACTGCGCCGGGAGGGCGTGTACGCGCCGCTGCCCGGCTGGCGACCCATCTGGCTCCGTATCCTGGCCGCGGCCGGCGCCATGACCGCGCTGCTGCTGTGGCTGCCCGCACCGCTTTCGGAGTGGTTCGGCTGGGGTGCGCGGGCGCGGATCGAGGCCCTGCTGCTGGCCGTCGGCGGAGGGGCAGTGGTCTATCTGGGCCTGCTGCAGCTGCTGGGTCAGCGTCTGGATCTGCTCTGGCGTCGCCCCGAGGTGCCCCCCCCGTCCGGGGACGGCTGACCGGGCGGGCAATCGTCGGCGCATCCTTTATAATCGAGCGCTTCCGTTCCGCACACGAGCAAGCGACATGCGGCTGATCCGTGGCCTGCACAACATCCGACCGGACGACCGTGGCTGTGCCGCGACCATCGGCAACTTCGATGGCGTGCACCTGGGCCACCAGGCCGTGCTCGGGCAGGTGGCGGAGCGGGCGGGCGAGCTGGGCCTGCCCAGCACCGTGATCACCTTCGAGCCCCAGCCGCAGGAATACTTCGCCGCCGGGGAGGCGCCGCCGCGGCTGACCCGGCTGCGGGAGAAGGTCAGCGCGCTGCGGCGCTACGGCGTGGAACGGGTACTGGTGCTGCCCTTCGGGCCGAAGCTGGCGGCGCTGGGCGCGGCCGACTTCGTGCAGCGGGTGCTGGTCGACGGGCTGCAGGTGCGCTACCTGGTGGTCGGCGACGACTTCCGCTTCGGCCGCGGCCGCGAGGGCGACTTCGAGTTCCTGCGCCGCGCCGGCGAGCGGCACGGCTTCCAGGTGGTGCACATGCACACCTTCGAGATCGATGGCGCCCGGGTCAGCAGTACCCGGGTGCGAGAGGCACTGGCGGCCGGCGACCTGGCCGGCGCCGAACGCCTGCTCGGCCGGCCCTATCGCATGCAGGGACGGGTGGCGCACGGCGACAAGCGCGGCCGGACCATCGGCTTCCCCACCGCCAACCTGTTCCTGCACCGCCGGCGCTCGCCGCTGTCGGGCGTGTTCGCGGTGGAGATGTTCGGTCTCGAGCAGGAACCGGTCGCCGGCGTGGCCAATGTCGGCACGCGGCCGACGGTGGACGGCACCCGGGCCCTGCTCGAGGTGCACCTGTTCGACTTCGACCGGGACATCTATGGCCGCCATGTGGCGGTGGAGTTTGCGCACAAGCTGCGTGACGAAATGCGCTTCGATGCTTTCGAGGCCCTGAAAGCGCAGATCGGGAACGATGTGCGTGAGGCGCGCGACTGGTTCGCCGCACGCGACCGACACAGTCAAGGGAATACCCAGTGAGCGACTACAAAGACACCCTCAACCTGCCTCGCACCGATTTCCCCATGCGCGGCAATCTGGCAAAGCGCGAGCCGGAGATGCTGGCGCACTGGAACGAGATCGGCCTGTACCGGCTGATCCGCGAGGCGGCGGCCGGGCGTCCCCGCTTCATCCTTCATGACGGCCCGCCCTATGCCAATGGCGAGATCCACATCGGTCATGCCGTCAACAAGGTGCTCAAGGACATCATCGTCAAGAGCAAGGGCCTGTCCGGCTTCGATGCGCCCTATGTGCCGGGCTGGGACTGCCACGGCCTGCCGATCGAGCTGAACGTGGAGAAGAAGGTGGGCAAGCCGGGGGTGAAGGTCGATGCCGCCGGCTTCCGCGCGGCCTGCCGCGACTACGCCCGCGAACAGGTGGAAAGGCAGAAGCGCGACTTCATCCGCCTCGGCGTCAGCGGCGACTGGGAGCATCCCTACCTGACCATGGACTTCCGCTTCGAGGCCGACATCATCCGCGCGCTGGGGCGGATCGCGGCCAACGGCCACCTCACCAAGGGCTACAAGCCGGTGCACTGGTGCACCGACTGCGGCTCGGCGCTGGCCGAGGCCGAGGTCGAGTACGAGGACAAGACCTCGCCGGCGATCGACGTGCGCTTCGAGGTGCTCGACGAAGAGGCGCTGATGGCGCGCTGCCGGCACGTGGAAGGTGCCGAGGGCGAGGGGCCGGTGTCGGTGGTGATCTGGACCACCACGCCCTGGACGCTGCCGGCCAACCGCGCCGTGGCCCTGCATCCCGATCTCGACTATGTGGTGGTGCAGTGCGAGGGCAATCGCGGCCCCGAGCGCCTGATGCTGGCCGATGCCCTGCTCAAGGATGCCATGCTGCGATACGGCATCGACGACTATCGGGTCGTGGCCTACTGCCCGGGTGCGGACCTCGAGGGCCTCAGGCTGGCACATCCTTTCTATGCCCGCGAGGTGCCGGTGATCCTCGGCGATCACGTGACCACGGATGCGGGTACCGGTGCGGTGCACACCGCGCCCGGCCATGGCCAGGAGGACTATGTGGTCGGCCAGCGCTACGGCATCCCGGTCGACAACCCGGTCGGTCCCGATGGTCGATTCCTGCCCGACACCGAGCTGTTCGCCGGCCAGCACGTGTTCGCCGCCAATGACGAGGTGATCGAGGTGCTGAAGGCGCGCGGCGCGCTGGTGCACGAGGAGAAGCTGCGCCACAGCTATCCGCACTGCTGGCGCCACAAGACGCCCATCATCTTCCGCGCCACCCCGCAGTGGTTCATCAGCATGGAGGCGCAGGGCCTGCGCGAGAAGGCGCTGGCCGAGATTGGCCGGGTGCAGTGGCTGCCGGAGTGGGGTCGGGCGCGCATCGAGGGCATGGTCGCCAACCGGCCCGACTGGTGCATCTCCCGCCAGCGCACCTGGGGCGTGCCCATCGCCCTGTTTGTGCATCGCCAGAGCGGCGAGCTGCATCCGGATACGCCCCGTCTGATCGAGGAAGTGGCGCTGGCGGTGGAGCGCAAGGGCATCGACGCCTGGTTCGAGCTGTCCGCCGAGGCGCTGCTGGGCGACGAGGCCACCGACTACGACAAGGTTACGGATACCCTGGACGTCTGGTTCGATTCCGGCGTCACCCATGCCTGCGTGCTCGACCGCCGCGAGGAGCTCCGCCGCCCGGCCGATCTCTACCTGGAGGGCTCGGACCAGCACCGCGGCTGGTTCCAGTCCTCGCTGCTGACCTCGGTGGCCATGCACGGCGAGGCGCCCTACCGCAGCGTGCTGACCCACGGCTTCACGGTGGACGCAAAGGGTCAGAAGATGTCCAAGTCCAAGGGCAACGTGGTCGCGCCGCAGAAGGTGGTCAACAGCCTCGGCGCGGACATCCTGCGACTATGGGTGGCGGCCACCGACTATCGCGGCGAAATGAGTGTCTCCGACGAGATCCTCAAGCGCATGGCGGATGCCTACCGCCGCCTGCGCAACACCGCGCGCTTCCTGCTCGCCAATCTGGAAGGCTTCGACCCGGTCGAGGACGCCATCGCACCTGATGACATGATCATGCTCGATCGCTGGGCAGTGGAGCGCGCGCGCCTGCTGCAGCAGGACCTGGTGCGCGCCTACGACCGCTACGAGTTCCATCACATCTACCAGAAGGTGCACAACTTCTGCGCCGTGGACATGGGTGCCTTCTATCTCGACATCATCAAGGATCGCCAGTACACCACCCAGCGCGATTCGCTGGCGCGGCGCTCCGCGCAGACGGCCATGTATCTCATCGTCGAGGCGCTGGTGCGCTGGCTGGCGCCCATCCTCAGCTTCACCGCCGACGAGATCTGGCGCCACATCCCCGGCGAGCGCGAGCCCACCGTGTTTGTCGAAACCTGGTTCGAACTGCCGGAGATGTTCCTGGCCGACGACGCCCTCAGCCGCGACTATGGCATGGATTTCTGGGCACGGGTGATCGAGGTGCGCGAGGCCGTATCCAAGGAACTGGAGCGGCTGCGGGTCGCCGGCGGCATCGGTTCCTCGCTGGACGCCGAGGTCGATCTCTACTGTGGCCGCGAGATCCATGACCTGCTGGCGCGGCTCGGTGACGAGCTGCGCTTCGTGCTGCTGACTTCGGATGCACGCATCCATCCGGTCACGGTGCCGCCCGACGACGCCATCCACTTCACCCTCAGCAGCAACGACGAGATCTGGGTGGCGGTGGCGCCGTCCGATCATCCCAAGTGCGTGCGCTGCTGGCATCATCGTGCGGACGTGGGCAGTCATCCCGAGCATCCCGAACTCTGTGGCCGCTGCGTCGAGAACGTCGCCGGCGACGGCGAGCAGCGCCGCTATGCCTGAGCGTGGTCTGGGCCTCATGATTGCGGGTACCGTGGTGGTCCTGGATCAGGTCAGCAAGTGGGCGGCAGAACAGTGGCTGGCGGGCCGCAGCCTGCGTGTCTTCGACTGGTTCGACCTGCAGTTGGCCTACAACAAGGGCGCGGCCTTTTCCTTCCTGAGCCAGGCCGGCGGCTGGCAGCGCTGGTTCTTCATCGCCGTGGCCAGCGTTGCCATCCTGGTCATCCTGGCCTGGCTGCGCCGCCTGGGTCCGGGTGAGCGGCCGACCGCGATGGCGCTCGGCCTGATCCTCGGCGGGGCCCTGGGCAACCTGATCGACCGGGTGCTGTGGGGGCACGTGATCGACTTCATCGTCTGGCACTACCGGCATTGGTACTGGCCGGCCTTCAATGTCGCCGACAGCGCCATCAGCGTCGGCGCCGTGCTGCTCATCCTTGCCGGTTTCCGGCCGCAGCCGGGGCATCGCGAATGATGCCGCGCGACATCCATCCCGGCAGCCATGTGCGGCTGCACCTGAAGCTGTCGCTTGCCGATGGCACGGTGGTGGAGGATACCTTCGGCGAGGAACCGCTGGCCTTTACCATCGGCGACGGCACCCTCGCCCCTGGTCTGGAGCTGGGTCTTTACGGCCTGCGGGCGGGCGACCGCGAGCATCTGACCCTGCATCCGGAACAGGCCTTCGGCCCGCATGATCCGGCGCAGGTCCACTGGCTGCCGCGGGACCGGTTCCCGCCGGACATCCGTCCCGAACCGGGGCTGGTGATCGAGTTCGATGCCGCCGGCACACCTGTTCCCGGCATCGTGCTGGCGGTCGAGGACGACCGCGTGCAGATCGATCTCAACCACCCGCTGGCCGGCAAGCCGGTCATCCTCGAATGCGAGGTGCTGGCGGTGGACAACCGGGATCTGCCGGTGGAGGAGTGAACGGCAAGAGTGCCACGGAATCCGCGGAAACGATTGGGCCGTAGGATGGGCAAAGGCCCGGAAGGCCGTGCCCATCACAACGGCCGTGAAACCCTGATGGGCACGTCGCTTCGCTCCTTTGCCCATCCTACGGCTCGGAGCAAACGGAAATCCTTTCCGTGCCTTCCGCGGATTCCGTGGCGCTCTCGATCCTTTGCTACCATAGGCCCATGAAGATCAAGCTCGCCAATCCCCGTGGTTTCTGTGCCGGTGTGGACCGCGCCATCGAGATCGTCGAACGCGCCCTGCGGCTGTTCGGCCCGCCCATTCATGTGCGCCACGAGGTGGTGCACAACCGCCACGTGGTGGAGGGACTGCGGTCACGCGGGGCGGTATTCGTCGAAACCCTCGACGAGGTGCCGGACGGCGCCACCGTCATCTTCAGCGCCCACGGCGTGCCGCGCGCCGTGGTCGAGGAGGCCGAGGCGCGCGGGCTGCAGGTGTTCGACGCCACCTGTCCGCTGGTCACCAAGGTGCACATGGAGGTCGCCCGCCATGCCCGGGCCGGCATCGACTGCATCCTGA